>DATBGR010000460.1:0-5839 GCA_036557905.1 Nitrososphaeraceae archaeon
CCTAGTGCCATACTACAAACAAGACAGCAGACTCAAAGTGGAACAGCAGCATTTACACTAGGTATAGCATTTATTGCCTTACTTGTAGGTGCTGTAGGAATTATAACGACCCTTTATACATCAGTTAATGAGAGAGTAAAAGAAATTGGGACTATGAAGGCCATTGGTGCAAAGAACACGTTTGTTCTAGCACTTTTCTTGAGTGAAGCATTGTTGATTGGTCTTTTAGGTGCAACATCTGGAATATTGATAGGTATTGGTCGCGCATATGCACTAAGTGGCATTGCTCCCCACTCGACACCAGGTCAGCCTGGCGGAGGTAGTGGAGCTCCTCCAGCCCATGTTGACCCAATATTTATCCCAAGTGATCTTCTTCACGTCTGGGCTCTTTCTCTGCTACTAAGCATAGGAGCTGGGATATTGCCAGCTTGGAAAGCATCACGATTATCCCCTTTAGAAGCGTTAAGAAGATAGAATATAGGTAAATATCTATCGTGAAGTATGAATTTGCCGCTACAGCTTAGGCTATTTAGCCTTTGACGAATTGTTCTTCTTCATTAAGCATATATATTGCAATTTTCTCCGTAGGTGCCATCATCATGATCACCTTAAAATGTTGGTTACAAGCCACGTGCAGTATTCTACTGGTTTTAGACAAGACCTAAAGAAGCTTGGTAAGATAACGAAGCAAAAAGGAATTTATCTTGTGGTGAACCCTACACAATCACTTGGAGCGTTGTACTTCAGTGTTAATGATTTTGGAATCGATTTTATGGCTTCGAATGGACATAAGTGGCCACTATCATCCTTTGGAGTGGGCACCATGTATATAAGAAGAAAATATTTGAAGGACCTAGAAAAATTTAAACCATTTTTCTTTAGTCAATCAGGTCAAAAGGAAAGGGAAAGTTTCCATGCTAACATGAACCTAAACATCTCAACTACTGCGACAAGGTTTGAACTAGGTACACCTCACATTCAGAACATAGTGGCATTAAATGCTGCGCTGCGATACATAACTAAAATTGGGATAAGAAATATTGAAAAAAGAATTATGTATCTGACAGACTATTTAATTGATAATCTTCGAAAGTTGAAGATAGAAATTCTATCATTGTATATCTCTAAAAATATTGTAGATTTAGCCTTTATTCCTCATTTTTTAAAAAGAAGTTGTGGGGTAATTAACGTTGGCATCTTTTTTTTACCTAAGCTAACTAGTGATGACCGAAGTGGTGATGACCGAAGTAGCCAGGACCAAAACCACTGCCGTAGCCGTTGACTAGTTGACATGTGTTTCCGCCTAGCCATATTGTGTTTAGTGGACATGGATTTACAACTATAGTCGGCGTTGTAGCAGCCATTACCGGATTTGCAGCGACAAGTAATACTGCTGCCGTTATAGTCACTATGCTTAATACTGCACTCCTATTCATTGTACTATTATATTACACTAGCTATTTACACGTGATGATATTTCTATACGCTATCTACATCCAGCAGATATATGTAATACACATCTACTATAAACATAGTATGGTATAATCGTATAGTGGATCGATGTTGTATTTACGATATTTTTTGATTTACTAACTTGCGATTAGATTACAATCATACATAATTTCAATTATACTTCGTACATTATCACATCAGGACGAAAACCTCTTACTATTGCTTATAGGTGCTTTAACGGCTAAAGGATATTTTGGCTGATCTACGAGTCCTTTGTAAACCATGACACTCAGAGGGTGATATGATGACACTCAGAGGACGTCCTGAAAGAGAGTGATATTATATACCATCTCATTTATACTCCTACTCCTTTCCTAAACAGTAATGCTAGACTATAATAAACAAACCACTCTCATTGCTAACGCGCAACGAGATAAATTATATCTGTCGTGATAATTTATAAAATGGAGGAAATACTGAGGGTGCGTACAAAGGAGAAAGGATGGCTACCCTTATCTTCGACTTCCATTATAACTGCTTCAGCTCCAGTGTTATTCCTTGGAAGTTGCATGATAATAACAATAGTTTTGCTTGGAGGTATTAATCAATTGTTTGCATCTCCTTCCCTCCAAATTCCGGGTATTGTGGATAAAAACACGAATCCACACTTGGCGTCTAACACGGGCTTCAATAATACCGGCCAATATACAAATGCAAACAACACTCAAGATTGGAAAGACCCTGAAAATAATCTTATAGTTCACTTTTCATATTTGCCTGAATATCCTCTTCCAGGCAACACTACTAAACTAATATTTCATGTGCAAAATTTACAAACTGGAATCTATTTGAAGAATCTTGTTGCAGGTATCACTATAACAAATAACATGACCACTGCAAAGCTTGATGGCATAAAAGATACCAATGGCGCCTTCTCTAGATTTACAAACATACCCTCAGATAATGGTATTTTCTCTTTGAACTACAGATTTTTGGAAGAAGGGACACATCAGGTCCTCGTTAATATACGTTCAGAGAATTTTTCACTTGCGTTAGCATCATTCAGTGTAGTAGTTCAACCCATAATTTGAAGATCATTCAATATGCATGCATGTATGATATACCGATGACAAGGCGGTCCTACTTCTAAAATACTGTGATTCTTATTTCAACTGTGACAATCTAAGATAAACATGATGGTTCTGAAAAAGAATTTGGCCCTGGAGATGTGCGTTACCTTGCAGCTGGATATGATACAGGATAATCGATAATGAAAAGGAAAGTGGAGGCAACTACGAGCATTCTCAGCTTACCTCTTTTATATAGAATACGTTATTATTCGGATCATATCCAAGTTGATTTAATAACAATACCCTAAATCCGTTATCATGTAGATATTTCATTTCCCGAGCGAATAGATCGAGAGTAGTACTCGCTGCATGACTAGGTTTGGCATAATCCCGTAAGCTGATTGTAATGTCGTGATATACAATGATGGGAATGGCATTTATGTTTCCATTTGAGTTGTACCGAGTCCCACCATTAACAATTTGAAGAAATACACGAAACATTTCTGGAGGGGTAAAATTGTGTTTCTCACTGACGTGATGGAAGCTAGCGGTTCTAATATCATATCTATTCGCATGAGTGAGCTTACCATTAGCTGAATATGTTCTACAATCGGCCTGCGTATCTTTGGTGTATCCCTTACAATTTAAGAACATAAGTCGATCGCTCCCAGATCTTCCCATATTATAGTATTTGGCGACCAGATTGACTATTGATGGCTTGTCAGATCCCAAATTAAAAGGGTAACCAAAGATTGTAGTATTATAACCGTGATTTGCAAAGCATTGTTTAGATCCTCCTATTTCATATTCCAACGCTTTTGTTGATAATTTATTAGGGTTGGCATGTGTCATACTATGGGACTCTATGTCCATTCCATCTTTCTCTAGCTCTGCAATATCTTGCCAATTCATCGAGGATGGTTCTGTTCCCACCCTTCCACAAATTATAAAGAAACTAGCCTTAAATCCATATTTATCTAGAATCGGCTTGGCATAAATTAACTGACTTTTGTGTCCATCATCAAAGTTTATCATCACTACTTTATTGGATCTATCGCTCAAGGTATTGTCGAGTTTTGCCGGTGAAGCGTAGTAGTATAATCTGGCCTTATTTTCAAAAGATGATATACTTAGTACATTAGGAAACGAATTGCCAAAGATTAGGACAACTGCTAGAGTGACGATAAAACCAACTACAGACAAACATTTGATAGTCAACATATCATATCTTTTTATCGTTATCAATGTATAATTCTGATTTGCATATTATTATCCATCATCATTTTCGACACACATTTATTCATTAATTATCCTATCCGTTATTAGGAATATGTCCCATTAACATAATGTCCCAGGCCTATTCAGCAAAGATTGGAGGGGTACAGGACTCGAACCGCCTCCGATCGTAAACTTTTGTCTTGGCGTAACACTTTCCTGCGTATGAAATAAAAAGCTTGTCGAAGTATCTTGCTCTCTCATAGGGATATAATTTACGAAGGATTTGTCTAACTAGTGCCGGGACATCTTAATTTAGCACGCTGGCCTCGCATGGGAACTGGGAACGATCTATGTGTTACCGTGTCTTCCCATGTAAAAGAACATATATTACATTTTAGGTACACTTCCTTAAATTAAGATGCTTAGTACTATTAGATTTCTTAATGAGTAGAAACATGTGACTTTATGGTTGGTGGTTGAAGAGTCTGACCCAGGTTGAGATTAATACTTATTGGATTTGAATAATTGGCATTCCTAAATGAATCTGTAAACATTATATACGCTGAGACTTGCTTTATCGTGCCGTCGGATATCGTGGTTGCAAATTCAGCTCTACCTGGAGCAATGGTATCCACGCCACGTGGAGACGATGAGATCTTTAACAATGCCCTATTTGGACCATACACTTTCATATATGCATATTTGCCGAGACTAATTGGAGCATAGTCTACAATTACTTTAACTTGATGTAATTTAGTACTATTAGTAAGCGGCAAGAAATGTGCATACTCTAATCTTTGAGTAATGGGTTTACTGACGAGAGCAAATACAAGATTTGCAATATTATTAACACTCCCGTCAAAGACGTTGCCTAATATCGACAATTGTTGTAATGAAAGAAGACCAGTTATAGCTAAGACGAGTATTATTTTCATGGTAGTGCCCATTGGTGTCCTCTGTTATCATTAATTACTCATGTTATATCTTAATAGGATTCAGAAATCTACTGCAATAGCTCAAACAATTTTTCATGAAAAAGCAAAGGAATCTTGTTCTTAGGACATGAAAATAGAGGATATCCAAATTCAGCTTGAAAATAAGGAAGTGTTTTGGTGCTTTTCAGTTCCTGATTTCAGGCCGGACCGTTTTAATTAAACCTTGCCATTAACCTTACCATTTTCATGCAGATAATACTGTACTCCACTCAAGTTTAACTTATTTGTGTATGTTTATTGTGAAGAAACATGCTGCTTTGCTGGCAGATGCAATGCTTGTGCAAATTGCCTGATTATCAACCGCGACTCTTATTGATTGCTGAGGCAAATGAGATGGAAGGTCGTTATTTGTAGTTATTAGATTTATCGCATTAATTAGTTCCGTTGCAATTAGTCTATTTGTCATCTCAATACCTTGTGTAGTATCTACTCTGCCATCGGCCAGTTGGTTTATTATTTTTGCATTCACATTTACTGGAATGGTACTTTCAACACTACCTTTTGCCATAAGTATTGCGTTAACAATATTACTTGCAATTGCTTTCCTTATAAGAGGCAGTAATTTTATTAAATTAGATCTATTACCTTGTATTGAATTTGTTGTGTGAATGGTTATTGTAGTGTTATCATTACTCGTAGTAACCGCAGGAGAAGGATTTGTTAGTATAGAAGAGTTTGGATTTAGACTTGGAACAGGAAGCTGAGCAGAAGCTTTTGACTCAATAGTGATGTTTTGAAGACATAATGCTAGCAATAGAATAACGGTTAAGACTGATATCATAAAAATAAGATATTTAGTCATTCATACTGATGTTGTCTTTTTGATTTAAATAAACCGTATTGGACAATACGATTAAACAAATCTGTCTATTTGTACTCGATAAGAACATCTAAACCTAAAACTAATTAAATCTAATTTTTTTACGATATTTTTATGATTTTCTCGTTATTTAGTGGTTTGGCTACTGCTGTTATGAGAATTGCAAGACCTTCATTTAAAGAATTCACGAAATGTCGTTTTTAGATAAATGATGGTGCTATTTCATTTGAAGGAGCAACACTAAAAGAATAGTATTTGCAGTCAACTTCTAATGCAGGCGCTAA
>DATBGR010000461.1:0-9145 GCA_036557905.1 Nitrososphaeraceae archaeon
GACTTGATTGGTCTACTTTAACTGCCTGGGGAGGACAAACAGAAACGCACGCCATACACCAGATACAGTCGTGTTCTCTTATCGGATCAGCCTTGTCCGTGTAATCCTTTCTCTCTTCCTTGACTGTACTTCCAGTCCCTGCGCTCGTAGCATTAGCCATTTGTTGAGGCGGTTCATCTTGCTCTGTTCTATACCATTGGAAGACTTGGACTGGACATGCCTCTATGCATGCTCCATCAGCTACACATGAGTCCCAATCAATCGCAACCATGGTACCGTGTACACCCAGGGGAACTTGTTGTTCTCCTCTAGCAGCAAAGGCTGCCTTGACTTCTTCGTTCTCTGTAGCTTCCGCAGCTCTTCCAGGACCCCAAACATAATGGTAGTGTTCATCGTCAGAAAGCGAATGTTTACCAATTACTTGATGGTTTTTCGGAAAGTCTGGATCTATTGGCATATTATATCTAAAACTAATCGATTTACATATTATTTAAACTATATGCGTTTTCGGTTAAGACGTAACTTCAAATACATAGCCATCAACACTTGATGCGAGAAAGAAGATCTTTGCAATGTTTGTTCGTATCGTAGGATCAATAGTTGTATCAGTAATGCTCTACTGTGTAACTTTTAAGTTCGTAACCTACAAGTAATTCTATTCGCTTCTCATAGTTCTATTCTAGAAAATCGCTTAAGATTGATTGCTTAATACTTCAATTAAACTAGAAGCTATGAAATTTATTTCTTGATCGGTTACAAGTGGATGCACAGGTAGTGACAATACATGTTTACTAGCCCAATCTGTATTTTCTAAATTCAAGGCGTTCATTTTTACCATTTCGTCATAGAATGGAGTTTTATGAACCGGAGGATCATAGTAAACAGCGGCACCTATCTTGTATTCGGTTACCAATTTTTTCTGAATAATATCTCTAATCCCATCCCTTTTGAAGGCTAACGTATACAAATACCAGTTAGATTCCTTATTTGCTTCATGGGTTTCTGGCAGGGTTATGTATTCGGCTATATTTGATGCCTTATAACTTGTTGTTGACAGCAGCTCAGTCATCAGTTTGGCGTTATGTCTTCTTCGCTCTAACATCTGGGGAAGCTTTGACATCTGGGCTTTAGCCAGCGCTGCGCTCATTTCTGGTAAGCGCGAGTTTAGGCCAAGAATGCGAGTATCATAGCCTTCTACCATACCATGGTTTCTTATCATTTTTAGTCGTGCAGCAATTTCGTCGTTATCAGTTACTATTGCTCCTCCTTCCCCTGATGTCATTACCTTGCTTGCATACATGCTAAAGCAACCCATTATTCCAAACGTGCCTGTTTGTTTTTTCTTGTAGGTAGAACCAAGGGATTGGCATGCGTCCTCAACGATAGATACGTTGCCATCTGTGTATCGTTGTAAAAGCTCTTCAATTTCGTCCAAGTTTGCTGGATTCCCATAGAGATGAACAGGAAGGACTACTCTTGTCTTCTTTGTAAATTTCGATTTCAACTCTAGGGGGTCGATATTATAATCTTGTCCATGTTTACTGATATCTATGAAAACTGGTTTGCCACCAGCTGCGACGACAGCATTTGCTGTGGCAACGAACGTGAATGAAGGTAAAATGACTTCTTCACCATGCTTTAAGCCCAGGGCGAGCAAGGATGAATACAAAGCTGCCGTGCCCGAATTGACTGCAACAGCATGTTTTATGTGTAGATATTGCCTCAAAAGTTGCTCAAAATCTTGCACTTTTTTGCCGCCGTCCTTTGAAGGTGATGTAAGACTAGAATTTTCATCCAAAACCTCTAATACTTCATGGCGTTCCTCTTCGCCTATCACGGGCTTGTTAATTGGAATCATGTGTTTGCCAGTAGTAAACATTTATTGCTATATATGTGCCAATCGCAGTTTGTCAGTCAGTTCGTAAGCCTGTCGGTCAGGTTCAAGCAATACTTTTGTCTAAATGTTGTTCAGTTAAGTTGAATGACCATGATTAGATCAATCCATCATCACTAGATGACTTTGGC
Source organism: Nitrososphaeraceae archaeon (assembly GCA_036557905.1). Taxonomy (GTDB): domain Archaea; phylum Thermoproteota; class Nitrososphaeria; order Nitrososphaerales; family Nitrososphaeraceae; genus JARBAU01. The sequence goes on from DATBGR010000461.1 coordinate 2,026, forward strand.
ATAATTGTCATGTTATGGAGCCTGATACACTTGATGTAAATGCTATAAAAAATGATATACAATGTTTAATAAAAAATGAATGTAGAATTAGTTATTCGTGCAGTTTCTTATTTATTAACATAAAAGATAAACATAGAAAAGTCATAATCCATAAATTCTATTTCAGATCAAATTGTTACTAGACAATTGAATAATCTTGAAACTTTTGGATAGTCGGGTTTTGTCCAAGTTTTAATATTACAAAGGAAATTGGTAGCGATTTTGAACGAAGTTTAACGGGTCATTTTTGTTGTGATATTGCATTCAGCAATGTTATTGACAGAACCTTTAAAAAAGAGAGCAAATAGTTTCAAGACATTTGATCTTAGTGTGTCTATGGATTGAAGGATCCATGCTGTTTGAAAGTGACTAATTTCACAATTGCTGCATTATTTTAGAATTCGACTTTCCGAGTTAATAAAAGATATCAATTTACATAGTCAAAAATTATTACCAATTACATTATAATACTTGCTAATAAGAAAGGTAGTATAGTTAGTATTTTGATTCGAAAGGAGCAGCTGGCTATAAATAGGAGGCAGGAGACGCTAGATGGTTGGCTAATTGAACAGTTTAGAGATAAACTTACTCATGCCTCAGTTATATCCAGAAAGAAAAATAGACCTATTCTACTCTACCGAAATACGATTGAAGAGTCGGAATCTGCAGCAGAAGAGGAAGTCGCAACTATCAACGAGAACTATGTACTAGTACAGGTCTTGACGCACGGAGGCTTTATCCCACCTAGCTTTCAACAACAGTATATATTTAAGTTGGACGATTTTGCACAATGGATAATAAAAAGAAGCAGGGATTTATACTTGCAATGCATAGATAATATAGATGAGCAATTGCTATAGATTCCTTAATTTATCAAGGAGATAATCAGCAAATTCTCTTGACCTTATCTTGATCTTTATCTGAATTTGTATATAATATTTACATAATTTCGAGTACCATTACCTTTGCTCGCACGATAGATTTCTTAGCTAAATATATGGTATGATTTTTATCCACGTTTAGCTCAGTCATTCAATATGACCAGTATACTAAAAATTAAGCTGATTAACTTTACAATTGAGGAGCAAAAAACTGCGGATAATTGTCTTTGTACAATCTTGATGTGTCAATATAGTTCTCTATCAGGTATATCAATGAAATCATTCCCTCAAAAAGTACTCTTTTGATCTTATCTGAATATCCAGCTTACAAGATAATAAAAATCAAAATCAAAAATGATAATTAATAAAATAAAGAATATTAAATCAGACAATTTTGTCTTATTCGCATCTCTACCTGATATTGGTAAGGTTGGGGGAATCTCATCTTCCTATCTTGCTGAAAATCTCAAGACAGATTTTGTAGCAGAAATAATTTCAAATGAAAAGCCTTGGGTCACATATAAAAATGGTATAGTAAGATGTACGGTTGATTGCTATCAAATCTACTACTGCAAAGATGCTAATTTGTTAATTTTCACAGGCAACACCCAACCACAAGATTCTAGAGAGCTACACCAATTATGTAATTTCCTCTTGGATTATACCCAAGAAATCGGACGACCTAAGCTTTTGTACTCTTCAGGGGGTTATCTTAGGGAACAACTAACTGGTGCTCCAAGGGTCTGCGGCGTAGTAAATAATCCCGATCTCAAAAGCACACTGACAAAATTCCAGATAGAACTTATAGGAAAAGAAATTGATAGTATAACATGGTTCAATGGTCTGATACTCGGTCTCGCTAGCGAGAGAAAGCTAGATGCGATTGGCCTTTTCGGAGAGATTTCTGAAACAACGTTCCCCCAACCTCTTGCAGCAAAAAGCATTGTCAATGCCTTTGCAAAAATTGAAGGAATAACGCTTAATACTAGACCATTGGACAAGCAATATGAAGCAATCCTCCAGGGCAACCAAGACCAAAAAAGTTCACAGAATTCTAATCCTGGTATCGCTTGAGTTTTGCCTACTCGATATAAATCACACGAATCAAAGAAAGAATTTACTTTATTGACTTCAATTAGAAATATTTTATTGCTATGTTTGGGAAGTTGGTTCTGATTACTGCAATGTTCACGTGATAAGAAAAACTGGTATAGTATATGAACATACGTCGAAATGACCTTCATTCAGGAAGGTTAATTGACATAACATCGTGGGTCCTTGAAGCCAAAATATAGAAGATTTACGTGTGGGCATAAAAAAACCTATAGTACACTCCTAAGATTTAATTAGACTATAACTTTATCGTTACCTCTATAAAGTAATCGTTTCTATAATAGTGTTTGACGAGGTTTTTATTCAATGCTCGTATAATCTTACGATATTAATGTGAAGAATAGAAATAATCTGGAAATAATTGCGTTGATCTTGGAGATCGCCAAGGGGAGAAGAGCAACACAGATCAGGATAATGTACAAAGCCTATCTTTCATATGTGCAACTTAAGGAGTATTTGTCTCAACTATTAGAAAATGGTTTAATTACTTATCAGGAGGGAGAGCGAACCTATAATACTACGGAAAAAGGTCTGCATTTCCTAAGAATATATCAACAAATTAGCGAAGCATTCGTGACCACCAGATCTTCAATTGCCACCGCAGGATAGCTTAATCATATTTTAATGTAAAAGGAGCGCTAAGTTAGAATATGGCAGGTTGCTAGTACAATTGTATTCGGATCGGTCATAGTCAAAGTCTTTTCTCATGGGAAAGGAGTAAAAGCTAAGAGCCTTGTATGAAAACAAAGACAGGCATAACAACAAAATCCGTTGCAACTCCCGTATGGTTTTATCGCTAGAACTAGAATTGACTATGACGATAAAGTCTTGATAGAATTTGTCAAATGTGTCAGATAATAGGAGTAAAGGATACATTTGGGCCTTCCAATGGATGCGCAAAAAGTGGTAGCCTAAAATCTAACAAGATACAGTATGGCCAAGACAGGGGATATCTGCTAACAAATAGACAACATTATCGCAATCTATCTTGTCTTCAGACTTTAATCTAACAACTACAATTCTTCTATATCGAGTTCAGACCACCACCACACCACCCGTTCACAAATCCCAGAAGAAGATTTGAATAGTAATCTATATCTGGCAATTAATTTACTATCGATACTAAAGAATTGGATTCAAGTTTGGACTTGCAGTTGCTGCCAATTACTCTTGCCCTCGGAATCATAATGACGGCTATTTTGGGCACTTGGGTGTATCTGATGTTGTACTCTTTAAGGTCATTTAGGAGGTCTCCTGTGCTGGGCAAGGCTGTCCGCCAGCGACCATATACCTTTCCAAAGATCAGTGTTATAGTACCAGCCCTCAATGAAGAGAAGTATATTGCAAGATGTCTTGATAGTTTACTAGCACAAGACTATCCCAATTTTGAAATCATTGCCGTTGATGATTCCTCTATTGATAAGACTGGGAAAATTATGGATAATTATTCGAAGAACGAGACTAGGATCATAGTGATACATTCTGATCCTGCTCCTGAAGGTTGGGTAGGAAAAAACTGGGCATGCTTCCAAGGTTATGTTAGGTCAAGTGGTGACATTTTATTATTTACCGATGCAGATACTATCCATAGTCCTCAACTTATGACTAGCGCCACTACTGCATTAGTGATGGGGCAATTAAAGGCATTGACTGTTATACCAAGACTAGTGTGTAACGAAATATGGACAAGAATTACCGTACCGGTGCTTTCAATCTTTTTGCACACTCGTTTTTCTGCTCTTCGAGTCAATGACCCAAATACACGTGTAGGCTACTTTTTTGGAAGCTTTTTTCTAATTACTAGACAAACATACGAAAAAGTTGGCACTCATGCAAGTGTAAGGCAGGAACTAGTAGAGGATGGAGCGCTAGGGAGTAAGGTTAAACAGGGGAAATTTGAAATGAAAATGTTCCGTGGCGAAAGCGAAATCCAGGCCGTGTGGGCAAGAGACATGAATACTTTGTGGAACGGCTTGCGACGACTAGTGATCCCAATGTATTCGCAGCATAAGAATCAGACTATTTTGTTGACTATTGCTCTCTTTTTTTTGCTGATAGGTCCATTCATCGTACTACCGTACTCTTTATTTCTGGTCATTAATGCAATCAAACTAGTAAATATTTTAGATTTTATACTATTCGCATCGAATCTAGGCTCAATTGTATTGATAATAATAACCGATGCTGTACAACTGAAATTTGGCATAGGTGAGAAATCGATATATGCTCTTGCCTCACCAATAGGTGGTGCAGTCATTTCTGCATCTTTTATATCATCAAATCTGGATGCAAACAAACAGAACGCTGTTAATTGGCGTGGCAGAGGATATACGGTAAAACGTGATCAGCATCCAATTAGTTGAATCTGCTATTGCTAATTTCATAAAATTATAGAAGAATAGGATAATCGTACTAAAGTTAGCTACGCTAGATTCCAATAGATGGTCATTTGAATAAATAGCTAATTGTTAATAATGAGTTAGGTTATAAGATTTAAAGATGTTTTCGTGTTCGGTCGAAAAGGAGATCACCGAAGTACTACACAAATGCATGGAAGATAAACCAATCTCAAAGACAGACTATCTTCTTCTTTTCAAATCTGAAAATACCCATTCGATTTTGCACTCGGCAAAATTGATTAGAGACAGATTCAAGCCTGGTCTGATCACTTATTCACCCAAAGTATTCATAAATTTGATCAATTTGTGTCGTGATACTTGTTCATATTGTACTTACAAGAAAGGGCCCACTGACGCAGCCTTGTCGATGTTGAGTCGAGAACAAGTGCTTTTGATCGCCCAGAAAGGCAAAATGGCAAGATGTACCGAGGCTCTAATCGTTACAGGCGAAAGACCGGAGACAAAGTATTCAGAAGCCAGAGAATGGCTAAAGTCATTAGGTCACCACTCGATCGTTGATTATATACGAGAAGTTAGCGACTTGATATTACGCAAGACTCGACTGTTACCACATACTAACGCAGGTAGTCTGACCAAAAAGGAAATGTCTTCATTAAAAGATACTAACGTGAGTTTGGGAGTCATGTTGGAGTCAGCAAGCGAAAGACTAGCTGGGAAAGGAATGCCTCATGAAATGGCTCCGAGCAAAAGTCCAAAGGTGAGAATAAAGACGATCCAAAGTGCAGGCGAGCTTAAAATTCCTATGACAACTGGGCTACTAGTAGGCATAGGCGAAACTCCTGAAGAACTGATTGATTCGTTGTTTCTATTAAGGGACATTCAGAATAAATTTGGACACCTCCAGGAGGTAATTATGCAGAATTTTTCGCCTAAGGCAGACACCGCTATGGCAAAGTCCGATAGACCCTCTCATTCTTACTTTGTAAAGTGCGTGGCTGTTGCAAGACTTATTTTGAATGATATGAATATTCAGGTCCCACCAAACCTGAATCCAGGCTGTCTTGGAGATTTTCTAGATGCTGGTATTAATGACTGGGGGGGAATTTCTCCAGTAACCATAGATCATGTTAATCCTGAGTACTCTTGGCCAGATCTAAAGAACATTGGGATGATAACTAGCCAAAGGGCTGGGGAGTTGAGAGCACGCCTGCCTATTTATCCAGAATTTCTAGACAAGTCTTTGGGTTTTGTACCAGAGAGCTTGAGGCCTTATGTTGATGCACTGGTAGATAAATCCGGGTTGGTAAAGGAGCACGATAGAAATTGAATCTTGATAGCATCTTCAAAAATATCGATCCCGTAATTTCTGACATACTGAATAAATCACTTAGCCACAAAGAAATTTCGGTGCAAGAAGCTGTAGAGCTACTTGATACAACCTCTAAGGAGATGATCATGGTCTCCCTCGTGGCCGATGAGCTGAGGCGACAAAAGGTTGGAGATTACGTTACATATGTGGTTAATAGAAATATTAATTTCAGCAATGTATGTATAAAAAAATGCGGATTTTGCGCTTTTAGCAGAGACTTTAGAGAGGAAGAGGGATATTTTCTACCGATAGAAGAAGTTGTTCGAAGGGCAAAAGAAGCTTGGATGTTGGGTGCAACAGAGGTCTGCATCCAAGCAGGCTTGCCCCCCAAGATGGATGGAGATCTCTATATACAAATCTGTACGGCCATAAAAAAGGAAATTCCAGACATCCACATACATGCATTTTCCCCAGAAGAAGTACTCTACGGAGCGATCAGGTCTGAGGTGAGTGTTGAAGAATATCTAAAGAGGTTGAAAGACGCTGGTGTAGGTAGCTTACCAGGCACGGCGGCGGAGATCCTGGACCAAGATTTGCGACAAATTATATCCCCTGGTAGGATTTCAGTGAAAGATTGGATAAGAGTTGTTATGTGTGCACATTCCTTGAACATACCTACGACATCTACCATCATGTTTGGGCATGTAGAGACGTCATTACACAAGGCTCGACACCTGGAAACAATAAGAGAGCTGCAAAAGCAAAATGGCAAATTTACAGAGTTTGTTCCGTTAAGCTTCGTACACCTTGAAGCACCAATGTTCAATTTTGGACTGGTTCAGAACATGAGGCCTGGGCCTGATGGGATTGAGATAATAAAAATGCATGCTATCTCAAGAATAATGCTTGATGGATTGATCGATAACATTCAAGTATCGTGGGTAAAGGAGGGACTGCGGATGTCACAGATACTTCTCGATTGTGGGGTAAATGACTTTGGTGGAACCTTAATGAATGAAAGTATTTCAACAGCAGCAGGCGCTCAACATGGACAACTCATGAAGCCTAAAGAGATACGTACTATTATTCGTTCTGCTGGCAGGATTCCGGCTCAAAGAACTACGTTATACAATCTAATCGATTCACAGTCTCAAATAAAAGGTTCGGATTCCTATGCACTAGATAACGTCGATCCTGCTGACTTTGGTTCTTATCACGAATTGATAAAGCTGGATAAATTCAGATACCACTCTGTAAGAAAGTAAATATATATCTACAGAACCATCTTCAAATTGCATCGTCTAAACATCCAATATTTTACAGAATAAATTATAAATTTGGGTCATGCGAATATGATAGAACGTCTGCCGGTAACCTTTAAGAGTAATAAGCTAGGAGTTCACACAAAGTAGATGGAG
>DATBGR010000462.1:0-3607 GCA_036557905.1 Nitrososphaeraceae archaeon
CTTACCTTAGGGATTGGTACTACGACGTATTCATTCCAACCTATAACGGAAAGAGCGAACCTGATTCGAAAATTGTAGAAGGTGTTCCTAGAGTAGAGGAAAGAATCGCCTTAATCTCAAAAGAAGTAGTAAAAGCAACTAACGAGATATACCATAGGAACTCATCTAGACAGCAGATCTATGAAGGATTTATTGAGCCTTTGATTAACGAGGGGCTTATCGACAGTCAGAAAAGTGCAATCAATAGTCGAAATCACATTTATTGGCCAGTAATCACGGACCAGCCTGAAGGTTTAATCGTCGACAACTTTTCACAGTCAAAATCGACGATCGACGATTGTCAAAGAAAGGTAAAATTATCTGATTTTGAGCGTGAATTACCTTCCGGGTATATAAAAACAAAGATAGATGAAATAGTAAAATCGTCGTCGACAGGTAGCGCATTTTTCGAGATCTTAGATCATGAAAATAGCAGTATCTCAACAGAGGAACTTGTAAAGAAATACTTTAATCACAATATTTCCAATGTCGATAAAAAAAATGATCCACAAAAAGTGGAGATTGTCGACGACGATGAAACAGAGCCCAAATCAGACTCTGATAGCCAAACGGAGAAGATTAATCGTCGATATGACCAAATATCGACGGTCGACGATCGGCAAAATGACACTGAAAATAATTCAACATTTTCATGCAAATATTGCGAGTTTTCAACAGATGTAATTGACGAATACAACAGACATATAGTAAGCAAACATCCTCGTATGCCTGGCTATCCAGATAAAAACGGGAGGTCGCCGCCAATCCAATGACTGAAATTGAAACGCGTAAGCCTTTACCTAGGTTAAGCAATGGCGATCTAGGAGTCAAACCATTTATGGTTGAGATTGTTCAAAAACGGCTCGATGATATTAGTGCTAATCCATCATTAATAAAAAGCAATCCTTGGCCCACAACAAAGGCATACTATATTCTAAGAAAAACACTTGATCACCTAGGTTTTGACATTGCTGAGGAATATCCGCGTGGGCATAAACTTGCTGGAAAAGTAATACTCGCTGAAAGAAGGCCATACATACAAGGTAAAATGCTTACCGATATCTGTGAAAAAGAGTTTGGTATGAAACGACATGAACTGGGAATTTTCGTTGATGAACGAACACAGTTTGTATATAGGGAAAGATCTGGATCGATAGGATTCTACGATATAGATAACGTGTCGCTTTTTGGCACAGATATTATACTTTGTGAAAAAGCCTATGCAGTAAAGAGTCTAGCGCCATTGGCAAAGTCTTATGGTATAGTGTTACTAGAATGTGGAGGTAATTTTGTAGAATATGCAAAGATGCTGTGTAAGAAGGCATCTGACGAAAGGAATTGTAATATTGCCATACTTACAGACTTTGACATATCTGGAATTGCGATGTGTCTTAAGATTCCCTGGGCAGTTAGAATAGGAATAGATGAAACAACAATTTCGTCTCTTGGATTAACTGAGGATGAACGCAGACAGGTACAAGAACGATATAATGCAGATCGAGGCCAAATGAAGTTTGTTACCGAGTCTTTACACATTCGGGAGGATTTAGACTACAATATAGAGTTAATCAGAAGTCTTAACCTTAGATCAAGGCAGGACTATACGATACCTTGCAGGAACCAGAATCGAATTAGATCATGTTATTGATATAGCAGGGCCTGAAAGATTTTTTACCTATCTTAAGAGTATAATGGAGTCTAGATTTCAGAATAGGGATTACTATTATGCAATCGACCCTATCAAAACTGAGGAAATATTTCCTTCTGAAATAATAAACTTTATAGTCGACTTTACGAACAAGATTAGAAAACTTCTAAAACAGAGTAAGAAAATACGGGATAAGTATAATAATATTATTTACAACGAACTGAGTGATATATGGGGTATTCAACCAGTAGACGAAGAGCGTAACCAGGTAATAGGCGAACTCACCGAAATAGCGGAAAAAGTGATCAAATATAAGAAAATGATTTCTGAACTGAAAAAAGTAATCGATAAATTCGGATTGCCTGAATTAGCAAAGGTCGGAGTGGAAGATGCAAGGAAAGAGGCAGATAAAAATTACTATTTAGGGTAGGTTATGCCGCCTAAATGGTTAACGTGCTATAAAATGGTCTAATGGCTCCATAGAGGGCAGTACTTTTTAATTTTGAAAAGTTTAAAAAGAAACTAGATGATGCTATACGGCCACACTGGGATAAATTGATTTATCAGGATATGATTGACGAATACGAGAGCGAGCCCGAGCGAATCGATGATCTAGGCGAAGCCAAAGAACGAATGCGTAACAGGGTAGACCGATACCTAGACTAGTCTAGACATAATGTTTTTATTTGCAATTTTTAATTGCAAACGAAGTTATCATTCTATGCATGATCATATGTGGTGTTACTCAATTTAAAGATACTAGATCTATCATCCGGACTTTGACAAAGGGTATAAAAGGCTACGACATAACCAATGGGGACGATTCGAAGACCATGTCCACCTAAGCATCAAATTGATATAATGAAATCATATCTTTTCCTTCAAGTGTAGAAGAAAGAATAAGAGGATTTGTAAACACTATATTTTAACAAATATTTATGTGTAAACCTCTGGCCATTTTATACACAAGATCTTGTTCATGTATCCAAATTCAAATTGATATCCTTAGACCCTACTAACTTATTTACCCTGCAAGAAATGCATAGGCAATTATTGAATTAAAATCGAACCTGCAATGACACCTACAATTGAGCATAATAGGGGACTACCGTGGTAGCAGTAGTAAACAGTTGAATATAGATGATTGTATGTGGAAGTAGTATGGAAACAGTATGATAACAAATGATAACACTAGCATTATCCCTCTGAATCAGTTAATTTATCTTATAATAAATATGAATCCTTTAAACAGGCAGGAAACAGAAAACCTCATAATTGACCTGTATCATAATCAGAAGAAAACCTTCAGAGAAATACAACGAATAGTAAGAAAATCACCACGTGACATTAAAGTTATACTGAATAAGGTGGAGCCAGAACGTTCGTCTCTATCCATACCAGCGCAAGCCTATAAACTGTATTCTGAAGGTAAGACTCCAATAGAGGTTGCTATTATTTTGAATATAAGAGAACCAGAATCAACGCAATTCAATTTGGAGTACTGGAAACTAAGCCAGTTAGATAATCTTAACAGAATTTATCAAGAGACTAACGGTAACATTTCACCCTTGGTAGAATTACACAGACAAACGAGGGCTGCCGGCCTGACCATGGAGCATGTGATTAGACTTCTTCGAATGGCAAATAACGACCTCCTATTAATTGAGCAAAAATACCAAGATCTCAAAAGAGAGGCTGCAGATTTAACCACCAAGAACTTGAATGCAGCCGGAACATTTCAGCAATTAAGCAACGACATATCGGAGATATCTAAGGTACTAGTCAAATATCGTTCATCTTGCAAGGGAGAACGAATTGAGCTTGCTAGATTGAGTTTACAAAAAGAAAAATTAGAATCTCTTGTTAGACACTTTCAAAATAATAGTAAAGATTTTGGCAGAATTAAAGAATTAGTTAAAC
>DATBGR010000463.1:0-12308 GCA_036557905.1 Nitrososphaeraceae archaeon
CATCTTAGGAACAATGCTATAATAAAAGTAGCGAGCAGCACTTAAAGACATTGCGTTAAATATCGCAGTATCTAGATTTAGAAGACGCAAGAGAATTAATAGCATAGGCTATATGATCCAAGAACATATCAAGTCTCTAAAACAGTAATAAAATCCTATTTCTCACAAATCTCTGGATCGATCGTCAGTTACACCAAAAATTTCAAGATATTTATAATGAGGTGTGTAACGCTTATTGGGAGATAATGTATAATGGTAGTTGAAATCGGTGCTATTTTACAGGATTTTACGGTAATCATGATTGTTGCATCTATAATGGCAATGATTTCATACAAACTCAAGCAGCCAATGGTAATAGGATATATCATTGCCGGCATGATAATCGGACCTTATACTCCACCTTTCAGTCTGATAAGTAATTTTGATGTTCTCAATCTGTTTGCGGAGATAGGAGTTATTTTACTCTTGTTTGTTGTTGGTATGGAGTTCCCTATAGAAAAATTCAGGAGGATCGGAAAAAAGGCATTGGTCATAGCGTTCAGCGAGGCGTTAGGTACATTTACAGTCGGATATTTGGTATGCCAAGCCGCAAATTACTCGCTCGCTGATAGCCTCTTTCTGGCTTTAGCCGTTTCAGTAACAAGTACGGTAATTGTAATGCGCATTTTGGATGAACTTGGAATGATAAAAGAAGAAGCCTCAGTAATAATACTGGGTGTTGCTGTAATTGAAGACATCATAATCATATCCATGCTAGCCATACTACAATCAGTTTCCTCCACTGGCCAACTATCAAGCATTGAGTTAATTATATCCATTGGTTCAGTCCTCGCATTTATTGGAGGAGTTCTGTTCATAGGCTCAAAGACAGTACCAAAGTTAGTAAATCTCATTGGGAAAGCCAATCAGCATGATGTTCTAGTTGTTGCAATCCTTGGGGTCGCATTTGGTTTATCGTTTATAGCATATGAGATCGGAATATCTGTGGCTACTGGAGCGTTCTTCGCAGGGGTATTGATTGCAGAGTCAAAAGTTCATTCCGTTACCCAGGTCTTGGCCACACCACTTAAGGACATGTTCGGTGCAATATTTTTTGTCTCCATAGGTGCTCTAATGGATATTACAAAAATACCTAGTCTTATTTTGCCAGCCCTTCTACTCATAGGATTATCAATAGGAGCAAAATTTTTCACCGTATATCTGTCTGCAAGATCTCAAGGATATAACACTCAAGCGTCGTTAAAGGCTGCTTTTGGCCTCTCATCATCGGGAGGAGAGCTTGCCCTAGTTGTGGCTAAGGGTGGAGCTGATGTGGGAACCACAAGTTCCTTTGTATTGCCAATGGTAGGTACGATGACTATAATTACAACTTTTATCACTCCATATCTAATAAAAATGGGATGGAAACTTGTAGATAATAGCGTTAGCACGGGGAGGAAATTCTCTTTTGGTTTAAGGAGAAATAAAAAATAATGAAACTCGGATAAAGATTGTTTAAAGATAGAATCTAATATAATATAATTTAGCGGTGAATAATTTCTTCTATGGATTCATCGTTACCAATATGTCCATGACTGACTAGTTGTTCAATGCATATGGTAAAACCTATATGTGCACAATCATCAGATTTACAATAGTTGCAGTATGGTATGCCTGATGTTAATCTTACTTCAACTTCCTTAGATAACGATGTATCATATAGTACCGCATGCAAATCATTGACAAATCTAATTAAGACAATTGGATTATCAGATGTAAGTGATTTCTTATCAGACGAGCCCATCCATTGCATGAAAGCTTCAGTACCGTCCTCTATAGTTTCACAGCTGGTAAACTGGCGATTGCCATCAGGAGGTTCATCTGGCTCTGAATTTTCTTCTGACTTGTGAGGATTTTGTTTCAAGTAGATTGCCTTTATTTATTTTCTTGTTATGGTTTAATGAGCTTATCATATTTTAACATATTGTCAATATGGCCAGGACTATCGGATATTTACATGGTGATACTGTTTCAAGTCCGGAGAATTGATTTATTACTGATCTTACGTGAAAGAACCTTAACTCATTGTAACTTACAATATTGCACATACGATATATATAAATAGGTTGATGTCTGTATATTATATCGTATGACCGATATGATGTATAACGAAGTGATAGTAAATTGATACCTATGTCAGAAGAATCCATTGTAAATGCAGTTGAAACCGTCAGTAGGAGTGTAGTTAACATCGCCAGTGTTAGGATGATGCAAGACCAGCTCTTTAGGGTGTTTCCAGTACAAGGCGTAGGCTCAGGTATTATCATAGACAATAGAGGACATATTCTTACAAACAACCATGTGATAGACGGGACTGATAGATTAAGAGTAACTCTTGGTGATTCAAAACAGGTAAGTGCAAAGGTTGTAGGAACTGACGAAGAAACAGATCTAGCTGTAGTTAGTGCTGAATCGCTTGAGATAAACAGTCATGAGGAGGTTAATTTTCAACCTGCCAATTTAGGAAACTCTGAGCAGCTTAAGGTCGGACAAATAGTTATGGCATTGGGTAACCCCTTCGGACTAACCGGGGGACCGACTGTGACGGCTGGAATCATCAGTTCATTAAACAGAAACGTACAATTTGAAAATGGAATATTAGAGTTAGTACAAACTGATGCAGCAATAAATCCTGGCAATTCAGGCGGTCCGCTAATAAACACAAGGGGTGAAGTAGTAGCGATAAATACAGCAAAAATTCCGTACGGACAAGGAATCGGGTTTGCAGTTCCTGTCAATACTGTAAAATCAATCCTAAAGGACTTGGTAGAGAATGGACATGTCACACGACCGTGGCTAGGTATAAGTACAGTAAAGTTAAACCCTAGAATGGCAAGCTTTTACAGGCTACCAATAGTACACGGTGCACTAATAGTCAACGTAGAACCATTTAGTCCTGCAGATAATGCAGGATTGCGTAGAGGAGACATAATCGAAGAAATAGACGGAAATAAGATAGACAGTCCTTCACAAATATCATCCTATATACGAAATAAAAAGATAGTAACTGATAGAGTAACGATCACAGTTAACAGATATGGTAGAGTTTATGAAATACCTTTCCAGATGGAGGCTCGTCCTCGATAGACGTGTTGTGAAGTGAATTCTATAGGGATCTTGAATCATTGATACAAGAGAAAATTAGCAAAGAAATATTGAGTTGGCCTGGAGTTACCACTGGTCCTCATCGTTTTGGCGGGACTGAATTTCGCATAGGAAAAAGAGAGATGGGACATATTCACGGCAATACCTTGGCCGACCTACCCTTTCCTATGCATGTCAGGAATCAGCTGATTGAGTCAGGTCTCGCTTCACCACATCATATTCTACCCAAGTCCGGATGGGTAAGCAAATGGATTAGAGGTGAAGAAGACATATCCAAAGTTGTGGAATTGTTCAGAATGCAATATACCCGATTAAATTCTTAATATGCAATAGTTAGAAACTGATTCAACAGTACACTGCTCCATGACAGGAGTTGTTAATTTCATTTCGCTATCTAGCCTTAACAGAATAGAACGAATTTTACTATCAAATACTTTATTTTGTTTGATATGCTATATTCCTTAGCCTACAATGAAATTCAGAAAGATTGTTGAAACCTCAATATATTCATCCGATTTAGAAAAGATAAAGAATTCTATGATTTTCAACTCCACCATAACTAATTTCAATGAAACAGTTAAAGTTCAACCCAGATGAGAAGGATTCCTTGTGCAGAAAAATTTATCAGTAATAACCCAAATTGACAATACTCCCGTACTATAATACAATTGGATTCACCGATAAATCCCACACTAAGTGGTTATTAAGGTTAGCCAATCTGACCACGGATGGCTCCATCCTTATAATCGTCGGTATGTACGTTTACATAGATACTTGAGTTTTTCATTTGACTTATAAGATCGGAAACTTCCTTACCTTTCAAAGGACCTTGTAAATCATCTTTTGTTATATTTCCCTTTAACGATATAGTTGCATTCCCTCCAGCATCAGCAGATTTATTTCCTGCTAAAACAGCTACAACATCTCCGTTTTGACCCTTAACTCCCTCGTGCAAATGTGCCCCTGTTATTTTATTTAGTCCACTGATACTAACCCAATACGCAATTTGTGAACCATTGTTAACCTCTTGGAACTTGGCCCAAGCATTAGCATCAGATTTAGTCGGGGGAACTTCCTCTTTGCCCGACAGAAATGTGATAATCATATTGCCTCCTTGAGCTTGAATTTGTTGCATGACGACAAAAGATGTTGGTATTAATAACAATGTAGTCGCTATAACAGTTATAAAAGTGGATTTCATTAAAATCCTATAGCGCAAGATGCCCACATATGTTTTTCTATTCATTTGCTTCATGAAAAAAAGTGCCTAAAGTAAAAATTTTGATTTTTTGCTGAATAATCATATATATTACGACCATTTAATGAAAGTCAGAATTTGACTGAGAAATTTTAGAGGATGTTTTTTTCAGATACTGATTTAAAACAATTGGATTCACAACTAAATTAATTGCAATTAAAGGCACTACTATACTAATGAATAGGTCCTTAAATTGATAATCTGATGAAAGTGAGAGAACTAAAGCTACAGCTATACCCCCTCTTAAACCCCCAATGGTTAGAATATTTTGCCATTGAAGAGGAATTCTGACCCTAAAGATTCTTAAGAATGCACTTCCGCTGTATATTACTACCGCTCTGGAGAACATCATGATAACAAAGGGAGCTACTATTATTATTACCAATGCGACACCACTATTTTGATATGATTCTACTGCAAGTAAAGGAATTCCAATTACAAAAAACAAGATACTGTTTGTAACAAAACCTAGGTAATCCCAGTACTTGTGAAAAAGTTTCCTAACACCAGTTGCAACCTCTTTATGTCGTGTAACGATAAACATTGCAATAAATAAAGTCGTTACTATTGCAGATATATGTAAAAAGTGGTCAGCCACGATAAACCCACCGATAGCCAATCCTAAGGAAAAGGTGAAATCTACAAACTCATCAGCGTTCCACTTGTCAAGAATTTTCCCACCAACCCATCCTAGTGCAGTGCCAAAAGCTATTGCACCTAGCATTGACCAAATAAAAGAGAGCGAGGCATCTGCCAAAGAAAAAACAACGCCTGAAAATATTATACCTTTAACAACATTAAAAGAGATAACTCCGGTTGCGTCATTAAATAATGACTCTCCTTCTATGATTATATTCAATCTATGCGGAATTGGAAACTTTTTAAATATTACTCCCACAGCTACGGGGTCGGTGGCAGCAAGGATAGTCCCGAGGAGTAATGCGTCGATTAATGGAATGTGGAATATAAAATTAACTCCAATTCCTATAATTAGTATAGTTAGTATTACTCCTATAATTGCAAAGTAGCCAATTGGTATAGCTTCATTTTTCATCTGTCCAACAGATAATTTGCGTCCAGAATCAAAGATCAATATAGGAATAATGACCAAGTATACTATTTCAGGTATAGTTTCAATTATCCCATAAAACTTGTCTACCTCGTGACTAATAATAGGGACTATTGCTAACATTGCTCCAAGAAGCATTAAAATCGCAACTCCGGGTATAATGAAGGTTCTTGTATAACGGTGCACAGCCGAGATAGCAACTAATAACAGGCTCAAGCCGAGCATAAAGGTTACCAGTAACTCACTTTCGGCCATGAAATACAGGAATTTTACCTGCATTTAAGTATGTTCTTTAGCTATCGAGTGTCTTGGCATCCACTAAATAATTTAGGAATTAAAACTAGCGTCCGTAAGGATGATAATTTTTGAAAAATGGAACCAGTAGTGACTGAGGGTACCAAGAGGATACGCTTATATAATTTCAATATTATAACGACCACTGAAAATGTTTCAAGCGAGTTTTCCATCAGGCCGTAAAATTGTACCTGCTTTGATAGTTGTAGACATGCAGAATGGTTTCGTAAGCAAAGATGGCTCATATGATAAGTTGGGAATGAATACCTCGAACTACAGAGAGATAATACCCAAGCTTAGGGATTTAATTGATTTCTGTAGGAGTAAAGATATTCCTATTTTTTATACCGAAGCTGTTAAGGAAGCTAGTGGAATTGACGTACTAACTAAAGTGCACAACTTTCTGCCAAAAACAAGACAAGAGCGACTAAAGATTCCGATTTGCGTAAGAGGGACATGGGACGGAGTTACGATTGACGAACTAAAGCCAACCGAGAAGGATCATGTAGTAATAAAACGGAGAGATTCAGCTTTCCAAGATACGGAATTACGAGTCTGGCTTCAGAGCGAGGGTATTAACTTGCTAATTTTTGCAGGTATCGATACTTCGATTTGCGTGGAGACGTCACTAAGAGAAGGATTTAACATAGGATACGATGTGGCACTAATATCTGATGCCACAGCGTCCGGTAATGAAGAACATTACAAGACCACCCTAGAAAGAGTAAGGGATTATTACGGATTGGTAATGAGTATAGATCGTTTTAAAAAAGCGATTAATAATCTGGACGAATGGAGGAAGAGCAAAGTAGACGGAAGTCACCTGCCAGAAGAAGTTTGGAATACATTCCTTGATGAGTTTGAATTACTAGATCCGAGATCGTTTGCTCTCACTAGCTGAGTACCATACCTTTTATAAGATTCAGCTTATTTCCTCAAGTCAACGACATGGTATAAAAACAATGCCTGAAACTACAAAAATAAACGATACTCTTGTGCCAGACACTATACCAGCAATTGCAAATTCATTTAGGCTTATCTACCTTGACTCATACAATTATTGCATAATTTAGTTGCGTTCAGAAAGCCACTGCTTAATTATTTTAGATCCTTGGTCTAATGCTTCTTCATATCCATCTCTTATTAGCTGGTGTATGGTAGTATCTGAGAAATCAAAAGTTTTATTTGCTATTGTGTGTATATCGTTTTTTCGCTCTACTCTAACTACAAGATCGACGGAGACCATATTTTCTATTAGATCTCCATATGTAGAATGCTTCTCAGTCATAAAATTTCTCGATAGGGCCTGCTCCTTAAAAATATTGTCGACCATGCTCTTGCTGATCTTATTATCGTCAGCCAGCTTAATTAGTTTCTTGATGATGCTGACATAATCCGTTATCATTATTACCATCCTTTCATCAAACAGAGTTCTGTCATGATATGTCAAGTCGTTTTTTCTGTCTACAACTCCATCATAATTATCCGGTAAATGTTCTTGTTTAATGGGGTGTACGTTAATTATAAAAGCACGTAGAAGTGGAACTTCAGATTTTCTAACGAAATGCCAATATCTGCGGTGTTCCAACACGGCCTCCCTTAATGGGGTATTGGCAATAATCCCACCATCCCAAAAGTAGCGTTCTTTCTTATTAATGCTTTTTCTACTTTGCGATTTTTTCTCAGTTACATTTTCAGTTTTGATTTTGTCTTCGTTACTATAATTTTCAACAATTATTTTGCTATAGTCATAGTTGACAGGTACAGAACCACTAGCAAGAACAAATTCAACCTCTATCCCATTATTATACCTGATTACGTGTTCGAATCCTTCATTACGATCATATGCAAATTCAGGACCGTAACGACCATATTCAGTTTTTCGACTACCATCCTGTTTCTCATAACTATCAAACACTACTGTGCTTCCTTCCTGTACATCTACAGCCACCAAGAGCAGTCTGGGTTCTTTTTTTTCATAACTGGTCGCTATCGGAAATTTTGCAAATTTCTCTAGACTTTGCTTTAATGGTCCGTTACTATAAAGATACCACACATTAGATGGGTCTAAAAACGTCTTGTCTCTCAAAGTCTGAGAAGGTATGAACACATTAGGTACTCCTTTAAATATGAACTGCTTTGTATTGTAATACCTTCTAGCAGATTCGCTGGTCGCTACAACATCATTAAGATGATGCCAATAATCCCACCATTGAGTAAAACCTGGCATTTTATCAACAGCTGATTCAGTAGCTAGATGTTCCCAGAATTCAATTAACCATTCTGCAGATCCTCTCCATGTCTTTTTTTCTTTCACATAACTTACCAGTACAGATGCGTTCATAGCACCTATGGAAGTGCCAGCAACAATATCAAATAACGGTTTATCATCTCTTCCTATAATTTTGTCTCTTTCAGAAGCCAATTCATAAAATGCCTTGTAAGCCCCAGCTTCATACGCTCCAAGTGACCCACCTCCCTGGAATATTAAAACTCTTTGAAAATCATTTGTAGATGTCAATATTCAGTAAAGTGATAAAAAAGAAAATATAAGTACGTTTTTATTGTCTTGCAGGCTCTGTCTGTGCTCGCGTAATATCATTAAGGGATGCCGGAGTGGTTATTTGAAATTCTCCATGCTTCCAAATATTGTCCATGCTTCCTTGATTTTGCCATCTTGAAAATGGAAAATCTCGACTCCCTGAGTCTCAAACTTCTCATTAGTTGGTTGGTGACCGGCAAATTCTTTTGAAAATGTGCCTTTTAAACTCCATCTCATCGCAAGTTTATCTTGTTCCCCAAACGCATCTAGTATCGTGATGTTCATATCAGGAAATGCCTTGCGGTCATCGCCTACTAACTGTTTGAAATTTTCCAGACCTTTAACTTCTTCCACCCCATGATATGATATATCAGGAGTAACAAAGTTTTTTGCCTCATCTATTTTTCCTTCATTAAACACTGTCTGAACAAATCTTTGAGCAATCGTCTTGTTATCAGCTTCTACCATACCCCTGATTCCTATACAGCTACCATTAAAGGTTTCCCTTCAGCTATTAAAATAAAGGATATCCTACAAAACTGATTCAAAAATCCCATGATTCTGATTCTCAAAAGATCTACCAAATCATCTAACTGAATAGTCGTTAGGTGGGATTACATACTTAGAACAGCCTAGAAGTATATCGTCTAAATACCGTAAGGTTCTATCAAGTAAAAAAATTTTGAGTAAAATAGTTTAAGCTGGAATTTATAATTTGGCTAATAATTCCATTTTTAGTTTCTGGAACTCTTCTTCCGATAAGATTCCCTGCTTTTTAAGATCCGCTAATTTTTGCAGTTTCTGGGTTACATCTTCCTGACCGGATGGTTTTTGACTTTGTTGTGCGTTTTGCTGTTGCATTTGTGCCATCTCTTTTTCGTGTTGTGCATTTAACTGAGCCATTTCAGCCTGGTGAGCTTGATCTTGTGCTTGCGCTTGTCCAGCAGCCCGATTTCTAGCTACCCCTGCACCTACTGCCGCAGCCGCCCATCTACCTCTCATAATATCGATTATGATATCTACGATAAATAAACTTATCTTATCGAGTTTGAGGTTAGCTATGGACATTATAAGTAACTTAATTTACACACAAGCTCGCAGAATCTTTTTCTCTCATTCTGTAATTATTCATGTTACATTTTCTTCTTCTAATCGATTTTGATTCATAAATAGCTTCTTATTTCACCACGATTTCTGTTCATGAGCATTTCATGATGATATCGTCTGACTTAAAGCGTTAGCATGATGATCCGATACCATTTTTATGAAGACCAGATTACTAGGAATAGAAATTTTTTTGATTGATGCGTGATACTCATCTATCAATCTAATAATTGGTGATTCGAATGAATCTAATGAATTTCTTATAATATTCCTTAACTTGATAATGCTATATTTTTTTATTATGTTGTAGGGAACATTCTCAAGAGCGGACATAACAAAAACATTAGGCATGTCTCCTCGGACATCCTCCTCCATATCATTCCAGTCGTCCATTAGATCAAGTAACGCTTGATTATAATGGAGAACTAGGCAAACGTTTTCATTAAAGCTCGGCAATTTGGAATCTAATACTCTTGCATAAATTATTGATGCATCTGACGATTTAGATAGACTAAAATTTCTTATTTCATTATAAGAAAAAGTGTTGCCATCAAGTATACGACTTTTTACAACCTGCTCAAATTTCCAAAATGGCCAGAATTGTTTTAATGAAAAATCTATTGAATACTTAAGGTGATGTCTATCAGTTTCACTCGCAATGACCTTGTCTATAGACTGACGTACTTTTCTTGCCAGCAAAAAATAACTGTCATTTTTTGTCTCAAAAAATTTATCGTAAAGAAGAACATACCTAGCCAAAAGTCTTATCATTCTGTGTACCCATAATGCTTGGTCCATATCTTTAGTATCAAAGTACGTTGCGACAAAGTATGTAGGGTCTTGTGCCTTTTCATCTACAGTTCTGTATGTGGTTGATCTAATTAGATCATACTTTATCAACAGTTTGCTTAGGTAGATCATGTGTTCTATGAAAGTCATTCTATCATCAGGAAAGCTCAATTCTTTAGCGACTCTAGAAATTTTATCAATAATGGTTTTTTCCTTTTTAGCTTGCAACTTGGTAGTTTTGTTTTCCACCATCAGTGATGACCTTCTCCAATTATAAATATTATATATTCAATAGAGATTGTTAAAACTGTTCTATCAATATTTTGAATATGCTTATAAATCTAGAGAAGTATAAAGGTAATTCTAGTACACATGCTCTAAGCCAATTAAGTTTTTTTTGAGATGGACCATTGAAGATGAATGCAATTTAATTTCTGGACAACAAACATTGATAATGATCGTAGTACACTCTAGAACCTCTCATCAAGAAGTAAGCAACCAACATTAACCAAATACCACCTACAAAAGTAAACTTGAAACCTATAACCCCGCCTGTTATAAGAATACAAATTGAGATAATCATGCCTATCCTTATAGTAGATAGTGTAGCCGTAATGTGGTCGTGAGTATGGTAGGACAGAATAGACCTCAATATTCTTCCCCCATCACATGGAAATATGGGTAAAAGATTGAAAAGACCGATGACGAAGTTAATCGCTGCACTATAGAAAAAGATCGCATCAATGGGAAAATTTTGTGAATTGAAAATATGACTTTGAATGAATGTGAACCAAAGAAGAAAGGAAACACCGGAAATAATGAAACTTATTAAAGGACCAGCAAACGCCATCCATATTTCTTTTTTAGGAACAGTTATTTCATCGGGAATTAGAGCAATTCCTCCCAATGCAAATAGCGTTATCTTCTGAAATTTGATTCCATATCTTCCAGCTATAACAGAATGGGCCACTTCATGAAGCAAAATGGAAACTAGTGAGATTAAAGCACATACTACGCCTATTATTATATAGGTCCCTTGCACTAAGCCCGGATAATTGTTTGGTAAAATCGTACTAGATAATGTCCAAGCAATAAGAATAACAATAAACGCGGAACTAAAATTTATATAAACAGGTACTCCAGCTACTCTTCCGACCAGTAATGAATATCGGGATATCCAGTTTTCTTCGTTAGTGTCAGAACGGAAATTTTCATTCCTTTTATCAGCCATTGCATTCAGCCTAATTATGAGTGTTTATTTTAACCCATTTAGGATATTAACCTACCGTAGTCCTGTATTTCCGTAATTCATTAAATGAAATATCAAGCATTAGCTCGTTACCAATTTTTCGTTCGATATGTGATCTTGGTATGTTGTATTTTATACCAGTAGGTGAAGTAACCAAGATGAAACTATCAGACTTAGCTTCGATGGAACCTACCAGAGTTTTTTTTGCTCTGACCTTCTTATCCAGTACATTTTCTAGATTCAAGTTTTCTTGTAACATCTATAGTAAACCTTCAAAAAAGTAGGATATATGCCGTGATTAACAATGTTACCTTATATTCAGCTGAACTGCCTATATGGGTTGTTTCTGAGTAGTTGTTGATGGAGTTACGGCGCCCTGAATTTCTCCGTTCTCATGGGCTTGGGTGCGAATGACAACGTTGATTGAGTTATTTTTCATTAGATTAGCTAAATCAGTAATGGTCTTGCCACTCAGTGGACCACTAAGATCATTGGCGGTAATAACGCCTTTAGATATTTGTCCATTCACCTCACCGGTAGGGATCCCAGATTTTCCGTTGATCTCCACATAAGGATTAAATACTTGCGCTACGTCAGTCCCATTCTTGAGACTAATGTGAGCTCCTATGATTCCTTTGATGTTTTTACCGTCTACTACGTAAGCCATATTCCCGTCAGGGCCTACATTAAATTTCGCTGTTCCGGTAGCGGTCGTACTGACTTTCGGTGATAAATTTTGGCCTGACAAGCTTGCTACAAAATTAGCTCGTTGTGCGAATGCTGGCATTGATATTAACGAGATGGCCAAAATACCAAGCGATATCAGTGGACTGTATCTACTAATAAGGAACCTTGTTGA
>DATBGR010000464.1:0-18602 GCA_036557905.1 Nitrososphaeraceae archaeon
CCAACTAGAGGTATGGGCGGAGATAGCATGGTGACCGAGCGCGTCGTGTCTCAATTGTTAACCGAGTTAGATGGTATTCAGGCATTGTCTGGAGTCGTCGTTTTAGCAGCTACAAATAGAGCTGACATGATTGATCCAGCATTACTTAGACCAGGAAGATTTGATAAGATTGTCTTTGTTCCAATGCCTGACAAGGCAGCTAGACATAGGATATTAGATATTCATTCAAAAGACAAACCAATTGGTCCGGACGTAGACTTAGCTAAGGTTGCTGAACTTACTGAAAACTTTAGTGGAGCTGATGCGAGCTCAGTAGCGAATACTGCAGTATCACTTGTCTTACATGAATACTTAGCAAAATATCCTACCCCAGAGGAAGCAGCTAAACATGCATCAGAAGCTCATGTACTGATGCGTCACTTCGAGGAGGCTGTAAAGAAGATAAAGACTCAAAGAGAAGGCAAACCTGGAGAAAAAGTAACTGTACCCTATTATAGGTAATATCTCCAAATCTTTTCTTCCTCATCCTCAATTAAGGGGATAAAATAATAATGAAGTATCTACATTAGGCATTTTCATTTATATCAGTCAAGTGATCGGTCGAATTCAATAGATCAGATCGAGATAATTTGTTTAAACTATTTTTACTCCAATTTTTCTGTCTCGTGAATAAACAGAGATGTTTCCATACCTGGTATCAATGGTTTACCTACCATTCTTTCTACCTGTGAATCTTTTGAAGATGATATTGATCATTACTGGGGCAATGTTTTTAAGTTATATGCTTTACAACTAAAATAACAAATACAAATTGGTGGAAAATTCTCAGATCCAACTGGTGGAAAATCTGAACGTAACGACACCAGCGTTAAATCGCTTTGCAAAACCTAATGACATCAACAGATTGGTCGTGCAATATGGTACTCCTTTGTATCTAGTCGACGAAGATACATTACATAAGAAGGTCAGAGAATTGCATGGTGCATTTATTAAATTCAATGGCCAGGCAAAAATAGCATATTCAATCAAGGCGAACTTTAGTCCAGCAATATTGCGTGCGTTCATAGAGGATGGAATCACATTCGATCTGACGTCGATTGGTGAACTTCATTTTATGACTCAATGCAAAGCAGATCCTGCCAATATCATTTATACAAGTGTAACAGAGGAATACAAGGAATACGTTGAGGTCTTACAATCTGGAGTACTTAGAATTGTTGTAAGCTCATTTAATGGCATGACAAACTTAGCCAGAGCCGCTGCTAAACTTGGAATAAAACCATTAACTATGATTAGAATTAATCCCGAAGTGGGAGTAAAGGCTGAAATTCGCGCATCATATAAAAACGGCAAATTTGGAGTGCCGTTTAACGGCGGGACATTTGATAGTGCAGGTCAATTGGTGAAATATATAATGAGAAATGATCTACTTAAATTTGAGGGCTTTCATTTTCATTTGGGCTCGCAAATATTAGATTTCACATGCTATCTCCATGCAATAGATAGAATAGATGCATTCATCACAAAAATGAAAAAAGAATATTCAAACTTCCAAGTTAGTACGCTTGATATAGGTGGAGGAACACCGGTATTTTATAGCGAACCAATCCCTAAACCGACCCAAATGGCAGCGAATTACGTATCTAGACTAAATGATCTTGCCAAAACGCACGGCCAATTTGAACTAATGATCGAAAGTGGAAGATTTCTTGTAGCAGAATCCTCAATTCTAGTATCAAAAATAGTAAATACAAAGGAATACAATGATCATAAAATTGTTATTGTTGACGCAGGGTATCATTTATTACTGGATGCTGCACTTTTGAAACAAGAATATCCACAAGAAATATTAGCCTTGTCTAATAACGAATATAGGGTTTCGTCAACAAATCGATTTAAGAATACGCATTTAGCTGGCAGATTGTGTGATACGTATGATGTATTCCCATTATCAAAGGCATCTGATCTTAAGGATGCAAGTGTTGGAAAATATGTTTCATTTTATAATGTTGGAGCGTATTCCATCGTGTTCAACATGCCATTTCACTGTCAGACTAAACCACCCATAGTCATGAAGACTTGTAACGGAGATTTTAAATTAGTTAGAAAAGGAGGCTCTTATGAGCAGCTATTCATTGAGGAAGGCGGAGA
Source organism: Nitrososphaeraceae archaeon (assembly GCA_036557905.1). Taxonomy (GTDB): domain Archaea; phylum Thermoproteota; class Nitrososphaeria; order Nitrososphaerales; family Nitrososphaeraceae; genus JARBAU01. Next base: position 2,152 of record DATBGR010000464.1, read on the forward strand.
CATATCATGAATCTGTTGACCAGATAAATCATGCGTACGAGTGGCAGTTAGATGTGATGCGATGCCTTTGCCAGTGACACCTGGAGAATCTAAAGACAAGATTAGAATCCATCTCTTTGTATCGGGAAAAGTTCAGGGAGTTTATTTTAGACATAACACTCGGATTGTTGCTATAAAATTTGGCGTAAAAGGATGGGTGCGTAATGTAGAAGATGGTCAGGTGGAAGCTGTCTTAGAGGGAGATGAAGTAAGCGTTAATGCAGTGCTTGAATGGTGTCACACAGGTCCATCGAATGCTGTAGTAGATGTCGTAAAAGTAGAATACGAAGGATATCGTGGCGAGTTTCTAGATTTTAGTATCATCTAATAATTGGAGGTGGATGATATTCCATCGTCAATATCTACTAGAATGACGTTTGTTCGTACTCTTATGATCTATTTCATTTCTCCACCGTGATGCCACCAGTTCAAAGTTTGGATTTAAAATCCATATTAGAACGTGCTCATCATTGCCGTGAAAATTACGGTAAAAACTAGAAAATCTTAGTGAATACGTTATTCATCATCTGACCATGCGATTGTTGATGAATTAGTATTATATCATTTGTTAGCGATGGTCTAACAATAACACAATTCAATGAGCCGATGAATCATGATAAGAAGAGATTCTAATATACGTTTGAACTTGTATGCTAATTATACCAGCTAGGCATTTACAATATTTTGAAATAAAATTTTTATACCGACCAGTTCATCATTTTGACGATTGTTCTACCTAACAAAAATGAAATGCTCTGGATTACAGTTAATTGTCTAAAGCCTCGGCAGCGCTATTTGAAAGTAGCATTTTTTTCAGCATCAGTTTATTAATGGCATCAATCATTGCTTCAACAGAAGCAATCACAATATCTTCTCCGGATTTTCTCGCAGAGACAATGTTTCCATTTTTATCCTCGATCTTGACACTAACTTCAGCCATAGCATCTGAACCCCCTGTGATGGATTCTAATCTGTATTCGTGAATTTTGATGCTATCTATCCGACCAGCGATTTTCTGAATAGCTTTTAATGCGGCATCAACAGGTCCTACACCAGTCTCCGAAGCGATTACATCATTACCATTACTATTCAATCTAACAACTGCGGTAGGGATAATATTCATCCCAGTTACTGTGTGAAAATCATAAAGTTTAAGTTTTTCTTCAAACTTATTATTTTGCATAACTTCACTTGTTATTGATAATAATTCCGTAGTCGTTATAGATTTACCCCGATCTGCTATGCCTTTTTGTTTTTCTACAATCTGATGAATCTGCTCTTTAGTTGGCCTTATTCCAAACTCCTCAAGCATATAACTAATACCATGAGCACCAGCATGTTTGCCAGCTTGTAACCATCTCTTTCTACCGACCATCTCTGGTTTGATTGGTTCATAGGTAAGTGGGTTGTTTATTATGCCGTGTGTATGAATTCCGGATTCATGACCAAAAGCATTCTCTCCAATAATTGCTTTGTTGGGTTGCACAATTATACCCATGATATTTGAAACGAATCTTGAGGTGTCATAAAGCAACTCGGTTTTGATGTTGTGCTGACGATGATACAAACATTGAAGCGCTACAACTACCTCCTCCAAAGACGCATTTCCTGCCCTCTCCCCTATTCCGTTTATTGTCACCTGTGCGCAAGAAGCTCCGGCATTAATTCCCGCAATCGTATTTGCAACAGCAAAACCCAAATCGTCATGGCAATGCATACTAATTGGAACATTTGTTGCCATCTTTGTACTTCTTACAAGCTCAGCTATATACTCAGGTGTCGCGTATCCTACTGTGTCGGGTATGTCTAATCTGTCTGCTCCTGCTTCAGCAACAGCTTTAAAAACCGTGCCCATGAAGTCTTTGTCAGATCTTGTTGCGTCTTCGGCAGAAAATTCAACGTGCAATCCATGCTTCTTTGCATAGTCTACAGCCCATACCGAGTTTTCAAGAACCTGTCGTCTGCTCATGTTTAACTTATATTGCATGTGTATATCTGAAGTAGCCAAGAATAAGTGCACATGCTTCAGGTCGCAAGACAGTGCAGCATCGATATCTGATTTTACAGCACGAGCAAGTCCGCATACCTCTGCCCTCAAACTTTGTTTAACGATGGACTTTATAGCTTGCATTTCTCCGGGAGAAACTATAGGAAACCCAGCCTCGATAGTATCTACACCCAATTCATCCAATTTGACAGCAATTTGCAACTTCTGTGCCGAATTAACAGACACACCTGGTGTCTGCTCACCATCCCTTAACGTCGTATCAAAAATTCTTACTCGTTCAGCAATACCCAATATGATATCTGAAGATGTTTAAAAATGTATGCATAATAGCAAAGTAATGTTACGTATGGTGGGCACAAGTTAACTTAAAAAGACAACACTTCCATGCATTCTATTCATTAAGATTAAATTGTTCTGATAGTATAGAGTTTCTTGTAAAGGACACATAAAAGTAAAAGTTGATTTTCATAGATGGATCCACAGAAAACAAGGTTGTGCCTGTAATAGCCCATACACTTGGGACAAACAAATTCGAACAGTTATCTCTTCTTGAAAACGAGATACTTTATGCGATATTCGTTTCAGATGATGGAATGTAACAATGTAATATTTTAGAAATCGATTTGAGTAGGTGACGAAAATCCTGTCATCGAAAAATGCTGGGATATTGTCATAGAACCAAATCTAATCGGGTTTTGTCGACTCGTATATATTTGGGGTAATCAACAAAAAACTTGGAAAGTTATATATGTTTGGGCCGGTGGTCTAGCCTGGTTAAGATACCGCCTTGACATGGCGGGGGTCGTTGGTTCGAATCCGACCCGGCCCAATTTGATAACTAAGCTTAAATGCTGCTCACGTTAATAATGGGATGACGAATATAGTTTGACACCATCACCAGCCGCAGAAGGAACCACAATTATGACTGCAACGCAATATTAAGACCCGCTATCGGTGTTCCTCTATGCCCTGAAAGCACCAGAAACTAGAAGGCAAAATCCTAGGCGATTGCAAGTATTCCTAGATTGTTTGAAATTAGAAGGTTCATTAGAACATCAGGCTGTAGAATTCCTGACAAATATCAAACAAAACCCGCATTGGCTTCAATCATCTCTTATGCAGTTTATATCCTTCCAAAAAGAACGCACAGGAAATGGTGAAATATCATATTCAACGATTGCCAATTACTACAAGGCAATGAAAATATTCATAGAAATGAATATTGATACACCAATCATTAATTGGAAAAAGATATCACGAGATGTTCCGACAGGGAAAAAGGCACGCTAATGACAGAGCTCCCACCTTTGATGAACTTTTGAAAATTTCCGAATACCCTAATAGGAGAATAAAGCGAATTATTTACATAATGGCTTCAACACGTGTACGGCTCGGTGCCTGGGATATCTTACAGTGGAAACATATAGAACCACTGACTAATGATGAAGGCAAAGTGGTCGCTGCGAAGTGACTGTTTATGCCGGCGAGTCTGAACAATATTAATGCTTTACTGTACCTGCCTCATATTATACTCTGAAAGAATGGATGGATTATCGTATGCTTCATGGCGAAAGGATAACTGGGGAACCATGGTTGATGAGACTTGTAGCAGACCACCGACACCAAGTATGGTGCTAGGTTTGGCTTGGCTACATATCCATAGAGGCTAAAGAGCAGTTGAATAAAAAGTCTAGGCCAGGCCATATTAGCTATTCTCGTGTGTACTCGTTGTGCCGCCTAAACCATGGCCCCGTTTCATTGCGCCCTTTCGGCGCGCGGTCAAGCCACTGGTACATCCCCCAGAGCGCGTCGAGGCCCCGAGCGTAGGTGGAGTAGGTGTGGTAGACGACGCCGTCGGAGAGCGCGAACGCGCTCATGCCCGGAGCCTCGCGAGTATATGTGGCGATGTCGGTGCCGGTCATGTCAGCGAACAATTTTGGCGTCAACGCCAAATCAGCTTGACTCCGTTCTTGATGGCCTTCTGGGCTGGCCTTCGAACCTGAGGTTATGCCGCCCTTTTGGTAGTTATAGTACATGTTGCCAGAGCGCTGCTGTTCTTCAGTAAAGGACGTGTTGAAGTCGTAGTTGAAATCGCTATCCAGCGATGAGGCCCATGTGAACGTCCAGCCCATGTGGCGCTTGTAGGCCTGCAACGCAGCGATCGGAGCACGTGAGACCGCGATCATCGCGACATCGTGGTGTTCGAGATGCACCGCAAAGCCGTTGAAGCCGTCCGCGATCGCCGAACACGCAGGGCAGCCACCTGTGTACTCTGGGCCAAACATGAAGTGATATACGAGGAGCTGCGAACCTCCTCTGAAGAGATCGGCTAGGGACGCAGTGCCCTCGTCGGTCTCGAAATGGTACTCCTTATCAATTCGAACCCAAGGTAGCCTCTGCCGCCACTGCGCCAGTTCGTCACTACGCCGCGTCAGCTCCTTCTCAGCCTTGAGCAGCTCCAGCCTAGCCGCAACCCACTCTTCACGGGTTCCGATCTTGTACTCTGTCATTGTTTCTCTCCTTCTTGTCGGTGGAAAAGAAGTATTCCATAAGCTATAATTCTATTAGATGCATGATTCTTTACATCTTCCATAAGACTTACTACAGAGACAAATTATATAAGATGTACTTCTAGAAACAAGATCGTTTGCCGGCAGGTTTGTGTATTATCTCATCAGAATAATGAATGTTGAATTTCAATCGTTCTCTCTTGGCATTATATATAGCTTAGATATGATGTATTATACTACAGTACCTTGTGTACTATCGATTCATTTGAGCGAACTGTGTATTGTCTTTTTTGTAATGCTATTGCTACTTTGAAGCCTACTAAGACCAGATGTATAGTGTTACGCTGCAACATATGCTGCGCTTAGTTTTTGCTTATGGAATAGTATCACAACAGACTATTAAGACGCTGAGAGATTATCAATTTACACCTATATATTGATTAGTGCTTGAGATGAGTTGTACTAACATCAATTTCGTAGAATCGATTAAGCTGCTGGATCTAGAGAAAGCCTTCATAGTCTCGTATAAGAAATGTTGATCACAAATTATATTGATCTCATATCATGTGTTGCCAGATTAGATTCTATCTTTTTTCCAGAATCTTCAATAAGAATCGATAAAATTAAAAGGAAAGGAAAGAAGCAGCATTAATGGATCAACAAATTCATTAAATAGTACCGCGCAAACCTTTATTTATGAAATATGATAATGATGTAATTTTTATATTATTCGCCCTACTCGCATTACTGGTGGCGTCTTCTACTGCATCATCTCCATATGTATCTATGCCTGCTCATGTAAAGTCCATCTATGCTGCTTCAGATAGTAACGACGTGTCTGGAACAGGAGACACAGGTACAAAAGATGATAAAGGTACAAAAGATGATAAAGGTACAAAAGATGATACAGGTACAAAAGATGATACAGGTGCAGCTAGACAATCGCCTGATGTCAACGAACCATGTCCAGTATCAGAACAAACTCGCAATCCAGACACCGGGTTATGTGAATCTGTTCCAGTCGGGGAGCCTGCTAGCAATGGTACGGCTGAACCTGGTGGGACCGTGCCGCCTGCTAATGCTGGTACAGCTGAACCTGGTGGGACAGTGCCGCCTGCTAATGCTGGTACAGCTGAACCTGGTGGGACAGTGCCGCCTGGGCTGAGTGTAAGTGGCAATTGTAATGCGGTAGCACTTAGTGATGCGACAAACAATTCCAGCTCTGCATCCTCAGCAGCAGTCACGTGTAATAACAGCGTAGTTAACAAATATATATATCAGCAACATCTAACTCAGAGTCTTCCTCAAATTCAATCGGCTATTGCTAATAAAGGTCCTGTAATTCAATCGGATAATATGAAACTAGGCCAGGCTCAAGTAATCGGGACAAATAACGTAATTATTGTTGGAGATTTTTCTCCATTTAGGATAGTTGGTGGACACATATCTGCTAATCTGCCAAAGGGGAATAATATTCAGATTGTAGTTGGAGAAATAAGTACGACAGGTGTAATATCCAAAGCAGTACCATTATCGTTAATTAAAACTCGGGATCTAACCATACACGATGCATTATATACTACCAGCCTAGGTAATATCGTACAAGGAAAAGATATATTTAGTGGAAGTACAGTAACAATTAACTCCCCAGATGTTATCATGTTATATAACGTTGGAAAAATAGTTACCTTCTCAGGCTCCAATAGCATCGCATATACCGCTATAATTGCTTAACTCTATTATTGTTGTTATGTGGATAAGTAGAACTATGACAATGAGTGGAGAACTAAAGTAATCATAGACTTTTAGTTTTAACACAGGCAATATGCACTTAAGAGAGTATATTAAGTAAAACGCATTTGTAAATGAACAGTGAACCAATGATCAGATAGTTGCAACGCATCAACAAGCGACGTTATCGAATTTTGTTGCAATGGGAATGTCAGATAGATGAGATATGTCATACAGAGATGCAACCGAAGCTACCCTAGGTTTGATTCTTAGCAGCTACGAAATGATATAATTCAGATGGATCTTATCCATATTCTCATCCATATTAAACGATAGAATTTGCCATAAGTTGTGGGAGTATACTAGGCAATCATTGGATCTAATGGAATCATATTGGAAGCAATGTCATCTATCCACGTTATGATACATATCACACTAAAACGGTTCTCTGAATTGAGAAATCAAATGTATAGACTGACGCCTGGATATTATGAAAAAATGATTTTATTTCTATCTATTTATTTATCAAAAGGCCCGCCAGTAATCTTTACCAGATTTTCAGAGAGGATAACTCTTTATCATCAAGCCATCGTATGGTATTCAATTTTTCAGGCTTCTTCAATGCACCTAATAAAACTCTATCTTCTAGTGCGAGTATCTCTTGAATTATATCTACATCTAACCCTTGCCTTCCACTTTTTGCTGTAAATGTATGAATAGAAACTAGGGAATGAAGGTAAGATTCTTCTATAACAGACGCTGGAATAAATAAGTCCTAAATATTAAATCGTGGAATGCGTCAAGCTTTCTATGGTAACTATTACTGTTATTATCGTAATAGCCATTGTTATTTCGATAACTATGACTATGACCGCCTACACTCATATAGCAAAGGCAGAACTCAATATTGACCAAATGATTAAGAAGGACCATGACATGGCTAATGTAATTAGAGGCATACCGGAAAACTGTGAACAAAACTCGACCGGCTCTGAAAATTCAGCATCGTCTAGTACGAGCCTCCAATGTAAGTAGGTAAGAAAAAAGCATGGAATAGAATAGGTTGATGAAACTTGGATGATAATAATTGTTGTAATAATTGTGGTTATCCTGTTCCAATTGTAGTAAAGACTAACAGGAGCACTAGAAGGAATTATTTCAGATCCTTCAGTAATCCGTCATTCTTTTTCTACTCCAAGATGACAATAATTACTGATAGTTAACTATCGTGAGGCGTACACCAGTAACAGGATATAGATGACACCTGAGATGGCATCATTTCACCGAAATAGTCCACCCAAGTTTTTGAGCTGACCTACGGACAAGAGATCTATCTTGATCGCATCATCTCATCCTCCAAGTTTGGATGCCAACGGCAGCAGTGATGTAACTTCCGTAGGCGTGGTCCGAAGTAAAATATCTTCACTTGCCAATAATGTACCATTCTCTATACAACTAAGTGTATGTATTCTATCCTTTGTTAACGTATCATCATAATTCAGAGTATAGCATGATCGGACCAGAAACGTGAAATCTTATTACACAAGTTCATCATCCTGCCTGTCCGATTTCTATGTCCGAAGATTCTGAATTATCATTGCTAGCTCAGAGTGGTTATACTCCCTGAATTCGAATTTTCTTGGGTCTGTGTATTACGAACATATTTAGCATTCTCAGTCTTAGAACAGATAGACAGTCTAGAAAAATGGCAAGCGTCAAGACCATAAACATGACTAAAATCAGATGGATAGAAAAGCTATTGCAATCTCAATTAGATGATTATAGGAAATTCGTGGTGTGATACATTCGAATTCCTTATCTTAGTAACGGTAGAATATGTTCAGTTGATGAGGAAAATTCCGATATTATCTTCATTATTCGATAACTTGGAAAATTATCAATGAAGGAATAGTTAAGATACTTATACTATTTCTAATATAGTATAATGGTATCACAACATAATAAGATAGAGCGACCAGGCCAATTATTCACCTGAATCGCCCTACAATGTCAATAAAGAATCACTGGGGATTCCTAGTAGTAGTAAATACACACAATGATATAATTTCTTCTAAACACATTTACTGTTTCTTCTGTATTAATAAACAAAATAATAATCTTAACTTAGCAGTTGCTTCGTACGTCTGATTGTAATTATTGCGCTTTATAAAAGTATTTCAGTATGCTGCTAGGCTCTGTAAACCACAATGGATACCAAGCATGTCATAAACCATATTTTATCCATACTCGTATGAACACACATATGGAAGTCGCTATTTTTCTGGACTGTATCGGCTTCTTGGACTTCATGAGATCCATCATATTCGTAATTTTGATTGTCAATAATTAGAATAAAAAGTCAAACAAGTGCAAGTATTTCAAACATGTTCGCACGGATATGACGTCAAGAGTACCTCTGGAAACAGCCACAAAAGTTATAAAAATACAGAATGTGATAGTGGAATATAGTGATTTTGGAATATAATCCACAAATAAGCGAAGAGAACTCACCAAAAGAATATTGTACTTGGTATGAAATAGAAGTATTAGTAGAAAAACTTGCACGTGCAATACGAGAATTAGGTAAGAAATATGATGTAATCCTAGCAATTACAAATGGAGGTATTATTCCAGCCAGATTGGTTGCACGAGAACTAGATATTGATCATATACAATTCATACCCATAAGAAATAAAAAATTGCATATAAAAGACATGCTCCCATTAAATGAAAGTAGAACATACCTTATTGTCGACGATATATATGATACTGGCGACACATTTACCAAAGTATTTGGTGTAGTAAAGGAATTTAATTCTGACTTTGCATTTCTTATGACTAGATATAAAGATAATAATTCCAAGTTATCTGCAAAGGTGTTAAACCACGAAAAATGGATTGTATTTCCATGGGAGAAGAAACGTTACTACTAAAATTCTAAACTATATGTATTCTGCGCGGAGCCAGCGATAGCTAACCGTAGTAAAATTCTTTGTCATCATCATAATTGTTGAGAAAGTTATAACTAAAAATGTTTATAATCATGTATTTTAGACTTTGATATTGCCTTTACATAATGAAACATGCAGCAAGCTTTAAACTAAAAACCACTACCGACAATACAACAATTAGTTCATTGGACGATCCTAGTTATTTGATAGCAAACTTGAAGAGAAAAATTGATTTTGCAACGGGCCAAAAAAAAGCCGATTTACTCGTAAAGAATGCAAGCATAGTCAATGTTTTCTCTGGAGAGATCCATAGAGACACCGTTGCTATTGCTGATGGAATCTTTGTGGGTTTTGGAAATTCGGAAGAGTATGAAGAATATGACGCACAGGACGTTATTGATGCTCATGGAAAATTTATGTGTCCTGGACTTATCGATGGACATATTCATCTCGAGTCTACTTTTTTAGCTCCAAGTGAATTTTGTAGTATAGTTGCATTGCATGGAACTTCAGCTGTAATATGCGACCCTCATGAAATTGCTAATGTGCTTGGCCTGCCTGGTATTGATTATATTCTTCACTCCACAACCGGATTTCCTGTCAAAGTTTATGCTATGATGCCATCATGCGTACCTGCCACAAGTATGGAAACATCCGGTGCAATAATTCTTGATAAAGATATCCATGAATACATGGATACCAATCCTGATTCTATCATTGGATTAGCAGAAATGATGAATTACCCAGGAGTAATATCTCAAGACAGTCAGACATTATCAAAATTAATAGTAGCGGGACTAAAACCCAAAGATGGTCATGCCCCACTTGTTTCAGGAAAGTCATTGGATGCGTATATTATTGCTGGCTTGGGTAGCGATCATGAATGTACTAATCTAAGAGAAGCCGAAGAAAAGCTACGGAAGGGTATGCACATAATGATACGGCAGGGGACCCATGAAAGAAATCTACAGAATTTACTTCCTCTTATCAATGATTTTAACAGCTCACACATAAGCCTTGTTTCAGATGATCGCAGCGCAATTGACCTGAAACAGAACGGACATATGGATTATTTGATTCGTACCGCTATTTCATTTGGTTTACCCCCGATAAGGGCAATTCAGATGGCATCTATTAATACTGCTCGATATTTTGGATTAAAAAATATAGGTGCAATTGCCCCTGGTTTCAGAGCAGATTTCATATTGTTAGATGATCTGGAATCTTTTAGAATAACAGAAGTATTCCTTGAAGGTCTGAGATTAGATAAGAATTGCAATATTAACAATATCTGCTGTAAAAACATAAGAGGCAAAATTAAACGACTGCAATCAGGTATGCATGTTGAAAAGTCCTCTCAGTCATCACCATCAACATCATCGTTGTCTATTCTACGAAAGAATACTATGCGTATCAAAGCACTCAATGATTCGAATATGTTTGGTATTCCTCCGGTTATGACCACCACATCCTCATTACCATCGATTCTAGTAATAGGAGTTATTCCAGAACAAATTATTACCCAAAAACGTATCATCAAACCTAAAATAAATGAAGATTACCAGCCAATAGCAGATCCCGACAGAGATATAGCAAAGCTTGCAGTTGTTGAACGACATCAGAGGACAGGAAACGTAGGATTGGGATTTATTCAGGGATTGGGTCTAAAAAGTGGAGCGATAGCAAGTAGTGTAGCACACGATTCGCATAATCTAGTTATGGCAGGAATGAATGATGTGGATATGTTAACAGCTGCAAGACACATTTCAGTAATTGGCGGAGGCTTAGCTGCTGTTGATAATGGTCGGGTTATAGCAAGCTTACCACTTCCTATTGCAGGACTGATGTCTGATCAGAATATAAGTTCAGTAATTTCCAGTCTCACTGCAGTTAATGAGGCTTGCAAAAAACTAGGTGACAATATCATAAACGATCCATTTATGTTACTTTCTTTTATGTCCTTGCCTGTTATACCATCATTGAAGTTGACCGACAAAGGATTAGTAGATGTTGATAAATTTGAATTTACCAATCTATGGGTAATTTGATTTATTACCTCTTGACTTTTACCGTTGTAAGATTTACCTGTGTATTTACTCTGGCATATTACATTTTAGGTGCTTTCGCTACAGCATGAAAATACATCTATCTTATTTCAAGCTATTTTCTGAATTGGGTATTTGAATGACAATAAAATTCCAAATATTTTAGATTTATTATCTTATACTATATCGCAAGAATATTACGATTTCTAACCTAGCTTGAAATCTATATTATCATGTCTTGTTGGAGCTCGTCTTATCTTAATTGTACATATGATTTGTTGTAATCCATCGGCTCCGATAGATAATTTCGCATATCTTCTTCTCAATCCTGTTCGATCAGTGTAATACTGTGAAGCAGGAGTCATCTTAAATCCTGTCGAATCTATGCCTACGCATAGACACAATTGAAATGATTACTGATAGGTCGACCACAATACTCTAACATAGCATAAGCTGATGGTATACCTACCAGCAATCATCTGTCAAAACCCGTTGATATGGGGAGATCACAAATTAATGGTAAACATACTATATGACTATCGTTAGATGGTATCGGGTCATACATGAATGGAACCTACCAACTGGACCCCCGAGTCTATTGACAAGCATGGTAGTGGGGCTCGGTAACTCACAAATGAAAAAGGCGATTATTTTTGCAGTTAGGATCCAACTTCGACGACCGTCCAACGAGTACATGAAGAAAACCGAATATGCTCGCTAATAAACAATTACCCACTAACATGGTTCTATTTTAGTTTCGTCGAGTTTTATACCAAACCTGAGCTGACAGTATAATTAATATTTCCATTCCACTTCTATGATTTATTCAGTCAAAGACACAACGAGGTGGGTCATCTCCATGACAAAAGTATTGATCTTGTTTTCTTCCTATTCATTTAGGATTACTTATATTCCAAATCCCTGCATTCCTACATTATGTGATAGGAGAACAAATAGGTGAATTGAAAGGTAAAATTACTGGTCAAAAGAATACTTGATGTAGAAGGTCCTACGGCTGAAACATCTGTATCCGCCAGTGGGAGTTTAAAAGGAGTACAGATAAGAGAGACGCTAACATTTGTCGGAAGACCGACTACTGCTAATGGAGTAATTCATGGCAAAGGAATAGGGGTAATAATGGCTGGAGAATCAGAACTCGCAACCTATACCGGCGAAGGAATAGGAAGAACTGCTTCTTCTGGAAAGATATCCTGGCGTGGAACTGTCTTCTATAGAACATCGTCGGCAGGAAAACTAGCATGTCTTAACAATCTTATTGGAGTCTTTGAAGTTGATATCGATGCTGAAGGGAATTTCTCTGAAAAACTCTGGGAATGGAAATAATAGATTAGCCAGAATCTGATCCTTAAACTCTAAGTTTTCTGAAGTCAGCTACAATCGCAGCAAGAATAAAAAATTGAAATGAATCTCATAATTAATTCCAAACTCTTCGAAACACCAACCAAACTCGTATTCTTATATATATGCTGAGTAATTGGAAAGCTAATCAAAAAACTCCCACCAACAAGATTTATTGCGTTCGTTACTGGACTTATCTTCAATTTTCGCTGCTTTATAATCATCAGATGCATATATTGAGTTGACTACGGCAGCATCAATTGTAACGATAATGACAATAGTAACAGTAACGGAAATCTGGTTAGACCAGGTTGATCTATTGTTGTTTAACTCGATAATAGAAATTTATACGCACCTACAACGAAGGTCACCATGTAGCCGATTCAAATTCATTTTACTGAGGAATTTATTAAAAAAGAAGCGAAAATAGAAGAATATGCCAAATTTTTACAGGATATAAGTAGAGCCGTACGGGTAATATATTATTCGCATCGAGCTCCCAAGAGCACAAAAACAAAAATATTTGTTACACTGATCCTTTTTATTAATTTACGCAGCATTCTTCTTTGTTATCACAATCGCAATCATCAGGTTCTTGCAAACAATTTGGGCAAATTACCGTCCCACATCCAATACATGTATTATTGACTTTATTGCATCCCCAATGCTTACAACTACTCATAGATGCACTATCTATTATGATTAATGTTTTATTTATGACCTTTGGTTGTCGAATCACATTATCATTAAAAATCGATACAATATATTCTCCTTGACATCGATCATCAGTTCTAAAGTAGGGATCAGGACAAATCGGCAAGTTTTCTACAAACAGGACAATTTAATATTCACGTTTTTAGATAACGAAAAAAAGATTGAAAATACACACATGTACTTTCAAATGGTTATTATTTTAGTTAATTGCTGTTGCCGTTGTCACTGCCGTCAGGACTGTTGCCTGAATCGCTGCTGCTACCACCGCTGCTGCTACCACCGCTGCTGCTACCACCGCCATAGGTAGAGTCAAAGCAATCTCTTATTTGTTGTTTGGTTGCAGAATCACCGCTTGAAGCTGCATCGGAGAGGCATTTTTGAAATGTATCGTAGTCGCCTTTGCCTGAACTACCGCTACTACTACCGCTACCGCTACTACTACCGCTACCGCTACTACTACCACTACCGCTACTACTATCGCTACCGCTATTGCTTCCACTTCCACCACTATTACTAGTGTCGTCTTTCTGTGCGAATACATGGCTTGTGAATCCAATTGATGACACAGATAATGCCAATGCAACTGCTGCAATTACAATTGAAATCGTTTTTGTTTTTTCCATTGTCTTCATTTTTCGGTTTTCCTCTTGTATGATTTAAGCTATTTACTCAACATTTTGTTACTCCTTATTCAGGTTATGTTGTTAAATCAAGTAAGCGGACCTTGTTATCTCAAATAATAGCCGTCTAGACCTAAAATTTAAGAAATCTATGGTGAGGATGGCGTTTCACGTCAAATATAACTTGCCCGATACATACTGATGCCATAATACTAATTACGAATACTGGCAGTACGTTGATGCCGCTTAATATATGTCCAAGACCAAGCGCTATTCCTAATCCAACCAAGCTATAGATCGCAGGAATGTACTTTATTGATTGTCCTATTTGATTTAGAATATAACACAGCAGGACTTGTCATCGTCGACGTCATTTGTATAATCCCTAAAGCAAAGAGACAGAAGAAGGTAGAAACACATAAAAGCCATTTGCCTGTCCAAGAAATTGGCTACTTAAAACCAGATGCTCTATACTAGCCCCAAATGCTGTAAAGCCAATTATTAGCGGAAAGTGTATATACAACCAAGTGATGTGTGCGCCAATCTGATGATTTTCACGGAGGGCTTTAATTTCAGAGCTGTCAACTGTATCAAAGTATACCCACGAGAAGCTGAATGCTATACCTAACCCCAGTCCTGCAGATATTATAGAAAATACAGTCCAGTTGTGCGGGGCAATTCCATTCACAACTCCCAAGATGGAGATTCCTAAAACGATAATCGTAAACGATCCAAAACGCTCTGGTAAATCTTGTCTATGAGGCGCAAATTGAACTGAAAATCGTCTAGTATATAGCAATGTAGTGCATAAATCTATCACCAGGCCAACTATCCATAAAATGAAGCGCGCAGGTGGAGGGACAAACACAGACACAAACCATATTCCGGCCGAAATAGAAAATCCTATCGAATATCTTTTCGTGAGTTGGTGAGCTGCTGGAACCTGTGTGCCAGTAAGCAAATACTCTATTACTAGAATGGTCCGTATTACAACAAAAGATAGTGCAAACCAGACCGAATTCTTACCTAAACCATCCGGTACACTTACCGCCATAAAGACAACAGCTGCAACCTGTAGTAGCATTAGGAGTCGGTGTACCAAATCATCAGTCAATGCCATATTGTGTGAGCCGGTAAGCCATTATTACTGATCATGTTGTTCAATTCCTCAAATAGTTGGAAACCCTTACTAACTACAAGGAATATACTTGAGATGGATTGTGGATTATACTTTTATTTTATTGCATTTAATTATCTTGGTTAACCGACTGTGATAGATGCATAGTAAATGGGTTACGATGAAACAGATATTGGTTAGCACAAGATGAATCTTTTATTTTCTAATAGGTCAATTTTCTCTTAAAGTTAAAGAGGATGAGTAGTATAAATAGAAATTCACAAGAGAAAAAAATGAATTATTAGTAAATATATGTTTAAGAACACAATAGGTATTTTCTGGTTTTTCGGTAGATGACTTACAGAAAGCAAAGCACTTTTATGGCCAAGTGTGGGGTTTAGATGTTTCAGATTCAGATGGCTACTGGGCCTTCACATCAAATGCGGGACAATCGTCTTGATAAATCCGAAGAGAAATCACATACCAGCAACTTTTACTATATTAATTTTTTAGTCGACAATTTAGAACTGGCAATGGACAAACCTGCCGGTCTAGGTGTTAATTTCGAGATTTATCTTGACGACAATGTTAAGACAGACCAAAAGGAGGGTATGTATCAGTGAGAGAGGTCCAAAGATGGTGTGGTTCAAGGATCCTGCCTGCAATATATTGTCAGTGCTTGAGAATTTATAAATTATTTTCAGCTATATCAGATATACGATCATGTAATTTAATGTACCATGTTCAATAGCAAAATGCACACTTTCATATCCCAGTACATACCTCTATGTCTGTAATGTATGATTCTGTTACTCCTTACATCTACGATATTTCCCTGACATTAAAGCTAACGATATTTGATAATATCACGTCGTCAGGTATCATTCTTCGAATGGTAACTAGTGGTTAAGTGACTATTTCCTTTCGAGAACCAACGATCTCTCGTCATTATTAGTCTTTGATCTTTTAAACATGCTTCGAATTTTAATCTGTGTCTTTCATCAATCACCAAAGGCTTATCACTTGACAAAAGTTTTATTGATTGATAATTGTTATTCATGTTTAATCGGTAACGAATGAATTTTAGACTCTGATGATGTACAACATAAGAGTATTGATAGATCAGTATGTGATATTTGAATCGTGACTAGATTAAAAAACCTAATAGGTATATAACTATTGCAAAACTTAGTACAACTATCGAAATACACGCAGCATAAATGCTAAAATTTTTAGGACTAAACTCCCCTTTTTCTATAGCCTTTGTTGTTGAGCGGTAATTTCTTAATGCAAATATTAATAGCAATATGCCGAGAATTACTACACAGACACCAAGAAATGTGGATTGAAAATGTCC
>DATBGR010000465.1:0-5348 GCA_036557905.1 Nitrososphaeraceae archaeon
CAATGGTAATGCCGCATTAATTACAGCAAATATGACTTGGTATAATGATAATGGTACAGCAAGTCATACCCATGAAATTCAAAACTTTAGGCCATTTGCTGCAGGACAAGAACAACAACAAGCAATAGTAGTACAGCCAGATAACAGAAGCGTATCTCTAAAAGGAACAGTAGATGTTGGCGCAAACCATCGCATAACATGGAATGGTGTTCAAAGTACAATTGACATCAAAAAGGGAGGCAAGATATTATCAATTTACTTAGATGATGCTCAAACCAATCATCATTTCGGAGGACGTCCTATATTTGGCATTGTTACTTCATTTTCACGCTGTTCTGATGTTCCAGGCCCTAATATGGAGATCCTGCAGCCTTGTCTGAATATACATATTCCTCCTCCAGCTCCTCAACCTACTCTAGCAGTATCTCCATCATCATCGCCAGCCATTACTAATTCTGTTTCTCCACCGTCCTCGGCTCCTCTTACAACTCCTGCAAATAATACAGTACAGAATCAAGCTACTTCTCCACCACCGCAAATACTAAAATCAGTACCACCATCGGTGTCAAATGCACCTGGGAGTTTGACAACTATCAAACCACCATCAACAGCACCATCTAGAGTTTTCAATGCAACTGGTAAATCTCCATTTGATATACTAGGTGGCGGTGGATAACAAATGACAAGCAGAAAAGAAAAACTCACAAGTGCTGCATCTTATATCATTATTTAAATTTCAACGTATTAATAGTGGTATAACGCAAAGTACTCAAAGTCCACTAATGCTACCATCGTTGCCTATCTTTGTGTTTACAGGCAATTTTTTTTGAGTAGATAGATCTGGAACTGGCATATCAATGCCGCTGTCGCCTTTGCCTTTATTGTGTTCTGAAGAATTGTTTATCATAACTATTACTGTTGCTGCTGAAATGACTCTGCTATCATTACCTCAATTCTATTTTTAATGGGTGGAATAATTAAGCCAAATTTGTCTTGCATTCCACAATTCTCACATCGATATTTTAACTCTTGATTATTAACAATAAGATTACAAAATTTTTTGTATGTGTTCCAATTAGTGGATATAGGCATAGCATCATATCACGGAACAAAAATAGTCTCCAATGAAGATGATAAATAAACGACAGAAAATTGTTCAGAAATCAAGTTTGAAATACTTAGATATATGAATCAAATATAAGAATTTGAGGTTAATGAACTAGTTGGTAATACATTTCTATATTACCCTGTTAAGGTCACAGATATAGGTTTTCAGAAATAGCACAATTAGGATAAATTTGAAAATGTCTTCAGACTTCTTACAAGGAGCAGGATAATATGTCACAAAAGGTAAAACTCGGTATTATGATAGTATCACTAATAATAACAATATCCGCAACGACATTGCTTTCAGCGTTTCTAAAACATCAAACCCTTGCACAACCAGAAACATGACCACTAACCGTGAAAGTTACGAACGTTCCATTTGGAAAAGATAGAGTTTTCGTATCTATGGAAGGTCCATATGGGTGGGGGTACATCCAGATGGGTTCCCAATAGTCAAGATGTAGATACAACATTTGATGTGCCATCTAGCGGTGTACCTGTCGGGACGCAATATAGAATCTGTGTGCATAGCAATGGACTCATAAACATGTTTACTGAAGGTTGTAGGTCATACATACACCAAAATAATAACGGAGAAGTACTGACTGCTATCCTAAATGAGCTGAATTAGATGGACTTAATCTTTCTTAGACATCCTCATTTTACGTAATTGACCTATTGCAGTTGTACAGAATGAGATATTAGAAGGAAGCTGAATAATTGCTTTCAGCAAAGGTCGGCAAAGTATTATTTCATCTGCCTAAGAATTATCAATCTTATCCTTAAATTGGTTATCGTAATAGATATCAAGATAAAAATATTTGCCTGAAGGAGTGACCATACAACGGTCCACATTTCTCATCCGCATACCAGACACACATACAGGCATCTATGCAACGACCTAGTTTACAGAATTATCCAAAGTCTTCCTTTCGGAAAACGCTCGATGCATGATATACCTCTTGAATTTTCTGTAGGAGGAATTTGGTCTTTAAGTTCAAAATACCAGCCTAATCAACGAAGTAAGGATCTGCGATTAGATCCCTGGCCGTTGAAGATTAACGATAAGTCTTAGCATGACAGTTCATGCTACTGATACAATTAGTATTGACATTGGTTGCTCGTATTACCCAGTTGCAGTAGATTTAGATGGTGTGGTTAGATTATCAAATGCTCTTGCTATAACTAGGGAAAGATTACTTCACGCAGTTGAAGAATGTACTAAGCATCAGGATTCTAATCCATCTAGGATACCAGACCACATGACTTGGATTGTTACGATGTGGCATTTCGGCCGTGATGCCTTAATCGAGTACAAAGGTGAAAAGTTCTGTACATCATGGGAAGTCGGACAACCTGCATTACTTGTGGCTTATGCCAAAGAATGGACAAATGGTACAAGAAGAGTAAGAATCGAGAAGCAAGAGTACCTACGAAAAACACTCGCAGACGCACTAGAGGAAAAGTTGAACGGAGTTCCTTTGCCTTCTTCGTTGATGCATGACAAATGCTGAGAACTGACGTATCTGAATCTGAAGTGAAGGAGGATGATGTCGTAGCAGATACTGTACATTTCAGATCAGCAGCAGAAGTTGCCAAAAACGAACAAAGACGAGAGCGACTTTCAACTGGTTCAAAAAATCTGGATGCGCTTCTAAGTGGCGGAGTGGAACAAGGATGTGTGACTCAGTTTTATGGTGAATCAAATGTCGAAAAAACACATCTTTGTCATTTATTATGTGTAGTTCTACCATTACACTTCCAGTCCATTTATATCGACACAGAAGGAGGGTTCAGTGGAATGAAGATTAGGTCCATCGCAACAGCTAGAAACACCAAGGAACAGGAATCATACCTAGAAGCAGCTGGATTATTTATCGATTCTAATCCTGCATTCAAATTACTGATCGTAGATTCTATGACGAGTCTATACAGAATGGAATATCCAGGCCGTTCCACTCTAACAAAGAGACAGGCTGCGATAACCAAGTACGTCTATCTTTTGTCCAACATAACAAAAAATAATGACGTTGCAGGCGTGGTAACTAATCAGGTTCAATGTAACCCTAACCCCCTTTGCATAGCAGATAAAATTAATTCCAACAGGAGGTAATGCAATTGCCCATAATAGCAGATACATTATTAATGTGGAAAACATGGGATCTGTTTATCGCAGACTAGAGTTAAAGAAAAGTCCAGTAGGAGCGGCCGCATCAAAAGAAGTTATGATATGTGAAGGAGGATTCACAGATAAAGGCCCATTGTATTTACGTCCAGATTACGACCCAGAAACCTAATAAGACAAATCCAGGATCTGAAAGTGTCAAAATATGACATCCGCTACTATGAGCGGATGTCAAACTTGGTATAACTATGAAATCATAATTGTTTAAGTTCGAGGATTTGTAAACCATGTTCGTTAATATTATGTTATTCGGACAACGAAATTATCAAATTCATTCTATTGTGGGAATAGCAAGAATTGACTATTTTTTTAATCAGAATAATCCTTCCAATTAAGTTAGGTGTGTGCATATTTTACAAAATTTGATGTTAACTATCGAACAACTTCTCTTGCTACCTTAATTTTACACTTTTCTCTAAAATTAAATCTCATAAGGCAAATAAAGAAACTGAGTCGTGTAATTTATCTGTTAGTTAAAAAGCATAGCAATTATGGATTAGTTGAATGATGCAAGTAGACCGCAGGTTGAAGTAACTAGATCTGTTTAGCAGAATCTGTCCATAGCAGATGCGTGCTAATTGTAAAATCACTAATATATGCAATTCAAATGTATCAGTGCTGATAATTCTATTGTTAGTTGCTTCATCTGGTTGCTATGTTTATCTAGAATATTGAAGGTATGCAATTTGAGATCAAAATCATTCACTAGACTCCATGCACTAGGCAATTGTTATGTGTCACACATTTAACCATGGACCTTTGTAAATACTAAAACTTGATCGTTGGGATTTAAAGACATAATTTTAATAAATCCTCTATAAATTAAGAACCAAATGATAAAGCCAATGAAAAATTCGGCACTAGATAATACCGAATTTCTCTCAATTTTAGATAAATTAGGAAGTGAAAGTTCGACAAAAGGCATTGATATTCCAACTCCAATTGATGGTAATTTCATTGCGTTTGGTTTATGGAAATTCGCTATATCTAAGGTCATTTTTCCGACATCGACCATGAAGGAGATATTAAATGGTTGGAACATATTGATTCAGAACGAAATTGATGTTGATATCTTATTTTTGGTATTATTTTTTAGAACAATGCTAGACGCATCAGATAGTCGTACTATAGAAGAAGAACCAGAATTGTGTGCTCTGTTAAGGCTTTGTTATTGGCTATCAAGATGTCAAAGAATAGAAGAAGAGGCAGTTTTTGATAACAAATTTAATGAAATGAAGACAAGATTAGGACCTGGCGTTCGAACTCAGATAAAGGAATTTCAGATACCTTTTAAAAAAGAATTTGCTGCCGAGCATGATGATTATTACAATAAGTTACGGCCAATCTTGCAAGCAATTAAACAACGCAAGGCTCCTACAAAATTTCTCAGTGCTCTAGAACATATTCGTAATGCTATCTATGGTTATGTGTCAGAATGTATGTTTTATTCGATAGCCGCGGAAGCAGGCTTTAACCTACACTTTGCCAAAGACACTACAAATAAAAATCCAGATGTTCTCTTGAATAATATTCCAACTGAAATCGAAACAATCATGGACATTCTTAAGTATCAAACAGTAATCGAGGATTCAGTGATTGAGGAATTGATTCTGTCATTGATACGTGACAAGTTTATTCAACGAATAAATGGAGCATTAGATCAATGCGCAAAGATTGTTGTACTTGACGCTACTGGAACCTCCCTAGGATTTGCTATTACACTATGGACAGCAAGTCATAACAAAACATTTTCAACTCAAGTGGAAATAAACAATGCTATTATGTTAGTAAATAATGATGATCACTCACATGTCCCTGTCATTTGCTTTGCGCAGGCATATGACCGGCTAGAAAATTATGTATTTTGTATTTTGACTGTTCCATGTCCAGTAAAGCCAAAGGATCTTAAGGTTGAGGTAGATACTTCTAGAATACTTAGAACCTATCCGAAAAGTAGTTGATTTTAATTGAGTTATGTGCAAACTGCATTTAATCGATAAAGCTAAGCTGTACTGCACTTTCCATTAATGTATATATTGATATCAGAGGACACAGG
>DATBGR010000466.1:0-13927 GCA_036557905.1 Nitrososphaeraceae archaeon
TTAGGACAGAGAAGATGCCAGATTTGTGAAATATTTCTCAACTGGGACGGTTTATGGTGTCCTTGTTGTGGCTATAGACTGAGAACAAAGCCGCGAAATTTGAAGTATAAGGATAAGCTTAGAGCTAGAAGGAAAAGAGAGAAGACCGGTATACTCATTCATCAACAGCAACCAGGAGCACTTCAGATTCAAAAACGCGCCAAGAGTATTATGCATAAATCAGGTGACCGTTAATAAGTTAAAGTGATACTTGGTAATGCGTTACTAATTTAGAATATGTGTTACTCTAACTATAGAGCTTTGACTGTACATAGGCAATTTAACAATTTATACTGTTATAACAATCCATAATCATAAAATGTTCTATTCATATTAAATGATTGCTTATTAGTCAGACAAAATATTTTCTAACGTTGCCATGCAAGTAATGCAGATTCATGTTTATGAATATTATCTTTGCCGTTGTAATAGGTCTTGTAATCCTGAATCCACATCTGTTTGATATTCTCAATCAGATTCTCAAGCTCATAGCTATCATTTAGATCATTCATTTTCTTTACACTTATACCCAATGATTCAAGTTCATCAATTCGTTCTATGATAGTAATCAGTCCTCCTGCATTCATAATAGTAGCTTAATACGATCATTAAATCAGACATTTGGCTCTCTAACAAAGTATTACAGTATGAACTTCAAAATATATAATACCTTAATACTTTCATTCTTTTAGCAAGTAAAGAAAAGTAATTGTGTGTATTCTACTATATAATGTTAAAACAGCATAAAAATTATTCATCATTGTAAAATTAGTAGAGGAGTGTGAAAAGAATTTGTATCAAGATCAAATACAAAGAATAAAAGATACGGCAAATTCATCGACCGAGCCAATAGTTCAGGCAGGAGCTATTGATGCGCTTAAGGAATATGGAAAGCAAGCAATAGATGCTATTTCTGAAGTTGTTAATTCACCTATCGTGGATGGTCAAGTTAAGGAACACGGACTGAAGGTTATAGAAGATATCAGGATTAACTCATAAAATCAATGAGGAAGTTATTATTTTTTTCTCTAATGCCTGTTTAGCGCCCTCAATCTATTCGCTGTAATCCATGCGGTCGAACAAACTTGTTATCAAATTATAGTTCAGTTTTAAAACAAATCATTGATTTAGCAATATGATGCTCTCACTTGTAAAATTTTATCTCCTCTTTATTTTTAGAGCCTTGCCATGATGTTTTATTAGCTCCTGCTTTTGCCCATCTGAAAACTTGTTAAAATCCTTTTCATGATATAAACAAAAGCCTTTCATGTCAACATCAAATTTTGTTGGTAGTGATAGTTCGTAATCAACAAGGTCATTATGCTTAGACCTGTGAGCATAGGCAGCCGATATCACCTATAATCGAAAGACCATTCTTTCCCATCTGCTTGGCATAATCGACTAGATTTCTTTTAAAAAGCATGTCTGGCTTTGTACCAAAGTATTCTTTAAGAGAATCGATAATTACAAGTTCTTTTGCTTTTTCATATTTTGATACATTTATGTCACTCTTTGACAGAATTTGTCTAACAGAGTCGGTGGTTTCATAAAATGGATTTATAAGAATAACTTCATTGTTATTTTCCTTACTTTGCTTTTGAACATAATTAGAATACAATTCTCTTAGTGTTAATAAATCGGGATAGACTATTAGATAATGTGCGCCATAATCTGCTTGATTAATGTGGTTTAAAGCATCATCAATGCTGCCGTTCAGTAGACTTGTATTATTCAAACCCTTCAATGATGTGTTGGACATCATAGTATAATAATCGCTATGACTCCATATCTTACAAATAGATATTATATGGCTAATTATAGTAGTTTAGATGTTTTACCTGAGTTCCTTTAATATATCATTTAGCTTGGACATAGAAAATGGCTTTTGAAGAAAACCATCAATCAAGATTGATGGTAATATCTTGTGAAACTCCTTGTCCTCTATTTCAAAAGCAGTCATGAGGATTACCTTTACTTTTGGATTGATTTTCTTTACTTGTTTTACAAACTCATAACCATTCATGCTAGGCATCCTAACATCTGAAATTACAAGTTCATAATCTAACTGTTTCTTACTGAACTCTTCAAATGCTAACAAGGGATCTGTAAAAGAAGATACAGAGAAGCCCACCTTTTCAAGACCGATCCTAATTAGTGATGCAATATCGTAATCATCATCGACTATTAGTATCAAGTCATTTACCAATAAATTTGGTATTATTTATCGCTTCCTGACTAGTTAATATACAACAAATACAAAAAGACTGTTTGTATATATCTGCAAATAACCAATAAAGTCATAACAGTAATAGTGCAATAAATGAGATCAGTAAGCTAACTTCTCATGCTATATCTTACAAATGCCAATTAATAATCAAACATAAATAGATAGAGCAATCAATGAGTAAAAAGGTGCTGCGGTGCTCAGATTCACTTTACCTGGTTACTGAACTGCTAACACACATCTGGAAAGTGTTGAACTTGTCAAAGATGACATGGAATAATATTAGATATTATACTGGCTCATGCATAAGGACTATCTGATAACAATACAAAACAGACTAATATAACTGATCTAAGACCTATATCTGGCATATTCTCGTTTATGAATACCAGTTAAGCTCTTTACTATCCTTATGAAGTCTTCAATGGTTAATGGCTTTGGAATAAAGCACTTCACTTCGTCCATAATCTCTTTTGTTGGAATTCTCAAGCTCTCATTATATATTTCAGAGGCTGTCAGAATTGGAGCCTCTGAGTTCTGTATCCAGAACGCGAATCTTATTACATATAAATTCCTCTAAATTTCAATTAATTTTGTTGTCAGTGAGTGAATTGCTTGTACTGTATGAATGAGCTCCTTTTAGGGGATTTATTTTTTATTCAATACCTTGGACTTTATGAATATTATTCTTAGTAATACATGGTCTACTTTCTAAGTTTTGCTTATAGCATTACTAATATAGCTAAAGGAAATTTCTCTTCCGACTATTTTGCAAAAAATAATCCTTTATCTAACGTGGATAATAATTTCAATTCTAGACTTTCAAAATTGAATTCGAATTTCATTTCAACTAACCTGGTTTGTGGTAAATTAGTCCAAGCTCCTGGATGACGTTTAATCTTGAACTTTAGAACGTGGCCGTTACTTTCCAAATTATAACATCTATTCCTAATTCTTCCGCGGGTCAAACCATATTTAATAAAAGTTGGTAATTTGTCTGCATTTGCCAATTTTTCGAGTAGTATTGCTAAATAAAGCTTAAAGGCACAAGTTTGACAGCATTTGCAAATTGGACAGTGTTCTGGTTCTGGTAATTGAAATGCATCGCACTTATGATCCAAAAATGAACTGACTTCATGGGAGCATCTGCAGAATGTCACAAATTTGAGAAGATCTGTACAAATTTTGGCTAACTGCTCAATCGTTACATGGTCCAATCCTCTTTTTGGTATAGAGGAAATTAATTTAGCCAATTCTGATGGTTTGTCAATATCAATATCGCCTTTTATCATACGTGTAATTTTCTTTAGGGAATTAACTTTATAAAACGAAATAAAATAAGTTTAGCGACCATATTATTATTCAGCGCTATAATACAAAATCCTCTTTGTTAGAATCTCTTTCTTCTATCGAGAGCAGAACACGAATTAATATTGAATTACGGTGATTCCTTGTTACATTGATAAATCCTGCCTATAAATAGTGATTCTATTGCGTACCTAGGGTTTTTGGACATAATATGCAGTCAGCAGTTACACGATAAATTAAATTAAATGGCTCTTTTGATCTCTATAATCTGATGAAATTGTTGTGCTTATACTATTAAATGCAGTGAAGTTTTTTTAAATTAATATTCACTTTATTACTTTGATAATAGATATTTATACAATTATGTAAATCCAGAAAGCGATTACTGTTATAGGCCGATATAATAGTATTATTTAAAGTTGATCCGCTACTTGTGGCGGATGAATGTTAGACATTCCGTGGAATTTTCATTCTGCTCCCCGTATGACCAGTATGCCAGTTTCTACAGCAATAAATGGTTAACTAAGCATCTTCATATTTCAAGTAAATATTTAATCATCTTATTTCGTTATTGGGAACTATCGATATAGCAATTAATCCTATTCTCTTGACATCAGCAGGACATATTTGATAATTCTGAGGACCGAGCAGTAAGAACAGCAGAGAGCCCGGTTTACAAACCCTCGAACCTGCTTTAAGCAATTTTAGAGGACTAGGCGATTCGGTTCCATACATATCTTTGGCAGTTCTGGGATTGTAGGGTGGATCACCTCCCCATCTATTAAATACTCTGTTTGGAATACCATCCAGTATCTGTGCGTCAGCAATGTAATCAGGATTTAGATCAGGATTTATATCAACAGTGAATGGAAGTGATGAAGACGATGAAGATAAATTCAAGAATGACGATAAAGAATCCTTTACTTTAAGAGAAGAGAGTACTGCATTCGATGTCGCGGTAGCTCTTCCTTTGATACTACCACTACATACTTCGATCCTATTTCTTTCTATTCCAAAGAGATGATTAATCATTTCCTCATATTGATATGGATACCTACCTCCATCTCTACCTCGCATCCTAACTTGACCAGATATAAAGAAAGGGCTAGCACTTGTAACGTACAATAATCCTGTTGCTGGATGAGCGTGTGTGATGATATATTTTTCGTCGTACCTGATGTGGCGAGTACATTTTATTAGATCGAATACGTTTAAACATGGTTGGCTTGCTTTTAGCACATATTACTTGCTAAAAATGGGCAATAAAATAAAATGAAAAATAAATTAATTATTGTAACTTAATTCTTAGAACAATTGAGGATGTTCTGCTGGAAAGTATCTGCTCATTAAATCGGATTATACTTAGCATCCTTATATGGTGTACACGATTGAATCAAATTATACTTTTTAATAGAAAGCATCGTGTCATTTATCAAAATAAAAGTAATACCACTTGGTGTTATGATCAAACTAGAACACAGTCTGAGTGAATCAGTCAGAATTGATTTATTTCTTACCCCAAATATTTGGGGTATAATCTATTTTTGCTTATAGTGATATATGGTCTTATGAATATACTCTAAATTGTTGAGCCATATGGGACTTATGACTCATGTGACCCTAATTCGATTTATATCTACCTAACTCTGGCTCTTTAAATGTTATAATTCAATACAGCCAACAGTGACTGGGCGAATTTAACTATACTATCATATTGCTCGTATTGCTCTGATTCTAATTTCTTTTGATCTTCAACTTTTTTAATGAAATCGCGCAACAAACTATATGTCTTAGAATTATCGTCCTCGTAGTCCTTCTTTCTCAAATCTTGCCATGCTAGATTCAATGAGTCAATCAAGGTCTGTTTCTGCTCATCATCTAGTTTCAGATCATTAGTACACTTTTCGATAATTGTGAACCAGGCATCACACTTTCCCTCAATGATCAACTTACTAATAGATTCAAATGTTAGATCACCAGTTTTTGTGCTGACATTGTTAATGTAACTATGCCGCTCTATACGTACTACTGATAAATCGAATGCACTTTTAACTAGATCCTCGTATTTTTTTGTATGAATATTACTATCTTCATCATTAACTTTAGTTGTTAGTATTGTGTTGCGATTACCTTCTAATTCTAGTCTCTTTTCCTCATCTTTAACTTGACCTATAGCTTTATTGACCAACTCCTCTAGCTGACTACAAAAATTAGCATAGTCTGTTATTAGATGAGCCATCTTCTCATCATAATGCGACGTTCTATCAGAATATATTATATCATCTTTTCTTTCCTTGACACCGTCATGATCTTGTCGAAGCTTATCATCACCATACTTAGAAGGATGGACGTTTACTATGTACACATCTAGATCTGGAATTTTACCCCCATTTGGTTTATTCTTCCAGTAATCTTGATGAGCGGTTAATAGCTCTCTAAACGGGGTATTACTGAGCCATCCGCCATCAAGAAAGTAACGCATATCTTTATTATCATTTTCAAGATTCCTTTCAGAACTGGTAGTTGGAAAAACATTAGTATATTTGTCTGTTGTATGGGTAGGAACTGTGGCGTACTCATAAAACTCAGGTACTGTACCACTTGCCATAACTTGATCGATACTAATTCCATCGTCATATTCAATTACATGATCATATCCTTTCTCTTTAGTATACTTGCCATATTCAGACCTTCTAGAACCATCTGCTTTATCATAGCTATCAAACCTTACCGTTATACCTTCAGCAACATCTACGCTAAATATCAGAAGTCTGGGTTGATGTCGATGTTGTCCTTGATCTTGTCCATCTTTTCCTTTAAAGGATGTTGCTATTGGAAATTTGGCGTACTTTCGTATACTTTCTCTTAATGGATTAGTATTATGAAGGAACCAATCATTATTCACAAAATTTGGTTTTTTACAGTTTGGATCTTTACAATCTGGATTATCATCATTTGGGCCTTTATTTTGGTATGCATTATCATAGAATACATTGTCAATTTTTGTTTGTACTGGAGAATACACATTGTTTCTTACTTGATTTTGAACCAATTTTTTAACAGAATAGTATCTTCTAGCGGCCTCTACAGATGCAGCATAAGGACTGCCGATTATCCAATTGTTGTACCATGGCTCACTTAATTCACTAATATCTATTTCTTTTACAGCTAATTGATCTTTCCAAAATTTTTGTAGCATTTTTGCTGCTTTTTCCCAATTCTGGGTCTCCAAATATTGGCTTACAAAAATGGCAGCATTCATCGCACCTATAGAAGTTCCTGCTACAACGTCAAACAATAACCCACCTTCTCTTCCACATTCTTTATCTTTATCAGCTAACCTCTCGCATAAAATTTCGATCACACCTGCTTCATATGCACCCAGTGCCCCGCCGCCTTGGAGGACAAGTGCTCTCTGTCTGCAAGGCATATATTTGCCATTAGAACCAGTCGAATAATCTTTCTCCATGAAGGTAGTCTAAGTTAGACTCTTACTTATGCTATGATAGGCTAATTTTATGTTATCTTATAGTTGCCGCTTACGTTTCATATCTCCAAAGTACAGAAAATTTACGGATAGTAGGAATTGTCATAATATTGTCATGCAACTTATCCTTATCCTTATTCTGATTTGTGATTTGGTTGTAAGATACTTGACAGTGAGATCCAATTTTGGATGTAGTGATCTATAAGGATTTAATATATATTCTAACACCTAGATAAGCATATACAAAGATATTATAATATTAGTGCTTGCTGCTAACGATAAATATGTTGGGGATGCCATCAAGAACCACTTGTAGGAGTTAGAATACATTTACTAAATTTGGTGACATGTAGTAAGTTAAAAGTCGACGCCAATGATCCGCTACTAGTAGCGGATCGGAAATTCTGTCTACATACCTACCTACTTTTTGCTCATGATCACAATTCCAAATCCTTCTTTTCTTTAAATAGTATGGGAATTAGATCGTTTCTTGACTTTGCTTCCTTATAGTTGAATTTAAAAGAATGGTTATGTCCACATATTCTGCAGTTACCATCACTATCAATATAATAAGATAAGATTGAGCTAACGTCAGTAGCACGAAAATCTTTACTGGGAGATTTTGCTGATGTACTGGTTGTCATCGCAATTTTCTTTCAGTTGATTAAGACATGTCGTAAAGTTTAGTCATCAAGCTTGGCATCTTTTTCAAACATGATGGATACAGTAACAAGGGATTAAGTCTGAACCTAGCCATCTGCAACAACATTTTCTTGTTGCGTGCTTTACAGGTTGAACTTTTAAAATCGGTGTCAAGTATCATTTATAACAACCCTCTTAGAGTTTGAAGCCAGAATTATCTATTGCTTGAACAAGAGACAAAATTAGGTCACTGGCTTTTCTAAATTGTCTAATGTTCGAGTTTAAGTCCAGAAATACTGGCTGTGATCGTATCCCTACATTAATCGAATGTATCATATCATCTATGATTACTTGATTTGGACATAAAATAAATAAAATAGAAAAATCTTGATAGTTTAACCCAGCTAGCTATATTATATAATCAAACACAGTGCAGGTTGCTCAATGGGGATCCGCTACTAGTAGAGGATCCAGTATAATCGTACACGGGTTATTTTTTTACATAAATCCGTCTGCAATATAACACATTTATCTTCCCGTACTCTAAATACAAGAGTTGCTTCAGGTTCCCTTATGTTTAATATTGTGGCGAGATATACATGGCTATCTATATTGGAGTCTTTCCTTTAGAATATAGATAATGTGCTTGAGAAGAGCAAAGATAAGATGAATAATTTTAATGTCAATTGGTGATCTAGGTTCTTTATCATAATTTATACATACATGACATATTTCTCAATAGAATCGTGAATTTCCTAGTTAGCTAGTTAGCTAGTCATATAATCTCAGCACATACTTTTTTCATTATTCTTTTTTTATGATGCATGAATGCTTCACTAATGAAATCAGAAAACTCATTCTTTTTTTATATTACTTCTGTAGATCATCCTCTATCCCTTTTTCACCTAGGCTAAAATATGCCTCCTTATCAAAATGATAGGAACTTTTAACAATTCTTGCAACTATTACGACCTGATTATTATAAAAGCGTCTAAGATGAATTCTATAAGTGCTTGTGCTAGCCATAATGTTGCCTCCTGTAGGATTATCCTCTGTATAATAACGACCTCTTCCTGAGTTGACCTGATTGGTTACTATCACTGCAATTTTATTGCTCTGTGCTATACTTGATAATTTACGCATAAATTTATACAATCTTTGCTGTCGTTGTGAAAGCATGTGCTTTCCCAGAAATTCAGCTCGATAGTTGTTAATAATTGAATCTACGATTATTAGTCTTGTATTCTTATATTTTTTTATATTGTACATGATTTTATCTATTGTTAATTTTTGTTGATGACTAGTCATTGCGTAAACGCAAAAAATTTTCGATAGAATACTGTCTGAGTTGAAATCTCTAGCCTCTGCAATCGAAACTATCCTTTCCGGTCTAAATGTACCCTGTGTATCGACAAAAATTACATTGCTCTGTAACTCTGTATTTGCGGCCATTACTGCTAGCGCATGACAAATTTGTGTTTTACCAGTACCACTTGTTCCAAAGAACTCTGTGATTGCATTTGTCTCTATTCCGCCTAAAAGCAAGTTATCTAGCGATTCAGATCCGGTAGAAATACGAAGTACTTTTGGTCGGGTTTTACTGTCATGATTACGAAATCTATCCATACTAAAAAATATCATGCCCAGATAGAGATCAAGTATAATTACAGTAGCATATTTTATTAGAAAAAATATTATTTCATCCTATCCAATACTTTTTGTAATAACTTTTCAATATTTGATATACGCATAGGAATAGTGCAGTATTCAGCAGCAAATCGAGGATCAAAGTACTCAAAGGCGCCGATACGAGAAGGTTTTGAGGCATTAATTTTTGCCAATCCTTCCACGGTTATTTGACCATTATATTTACAAATCTGATTAGCCAATAGATCATGAACAACCCATTCCGGACGTGATTCCATCTTGAGTATTCCTATTTCCATTTCAAAAAGATCTTCCAGTTTTCTAGCAACCTCAGTACATTCATAGTAAAGTAAACCACATAATTCCCAGGGATTATCTCCCTCGATCGGACTTGGAAGGAATTCTATGGTAGGTTCAGTGCATTCATTTAAATGTAATTTGACGTCGTCTACTATAGTACTATGCTGGGTCCAGTTATTCATCTCTACTTTCTTCCAATCTATACACTTGGCAGGAAATTTGTAAACTGATGCTATGAAGCGAACATTCTCTGCTCTACATATAGGTATGTTCAAGGATTCCTTCTGTTTAGTATACTGGTCGAGAAAGTTTTTACCAGATTGAGTTAACTCAAGTACTTTGAATGTATCAGCTGTAACCTGCTTAACATAACCGCATTCCTTTAATTTTCGTACATGATACGAAATGTGTTGTTTGTTAAGATTTAGACTTTTTGCAATGTCTGATGTCGGGAATCCCTCGTCAATCATTTTTAGTATAGGTAATACTAAGGTAAAGGATTTACGGTAAAAATTTGACCCATTGCCTTTCCTTTTATATATACTTGTTCACATCCATTGATCGTTACCAAATCATAAGTAGAACGCTAAGGTTTGCGGCAAAACAACATCTCGATCACGGAAATGTTTTATCACGATCTCAAATTTGGTTCCACTACCATCGGATCCGTATTTTTCAACAGGAGTTCCTATAACTTCCTTCTTTAAAACGAATCTGCATGAAACTATACCGCAACCAAATTCATAAACCATTACATTTCTGTTCATTCGAACTAGCGCACTTTTCAGAAGAAGGCAGATTCATTTTCGGACTTAATTGATCAGATTCAGATCCTAGAAATAATCCTGTAGATGCATCAAAGAGTAAATAACAGTATTTACTGGAGCTATTCATTGTAGCCTTTACATCTTCATACTTTCCCCTAGAAATTTTGAATCTTATTGCAATTGAGCGAATTTTATCAGTCGTAACCACAGTCGTATGTCTCGGTATGCATCTATTTGATTCCGTATTATGTGTATATACTTCCCTATAATCAATAAACTGGATTGAATCCTCTCTGTCTTTGGATTGATGTCTGATTGTCTCATCCTGAAGTTCAGCACTACTTAATTTTTCTGCTATGACATTGTGAGTTGGACTAGAGTTAGGCCATCTTGCCGTAACTCGTCGCGGGACTGACGGATTTTCCGATGGTAAATTTCGGCGTATGTTTCTAAAGCTAAAACCTGGAATATCCACATGATCATCACATATTTTTCTTATTGCTTGTTTGTACGAGAGCTTATCGACAAGGGTCAATCGGTTATACATCAATTTAATGAGCTCACATGTCCTACCCGCTTTTTCTTTAAATTCATTCGACAAATCTTCATACTTTCGCGATTCGTATTCTGGTATTGCCAATTTGCTATTTCTACAATTAGAGATCAGCCTTTTCGAGTATGATCCGCTCGTTTTCGAGATGTACTTTTAAAAAATCACCTTTGCCTATTCGTAATTTTTCCGAGAAAACTTTTGGCAGAACTATCGTAAAACTCCTCTCGCCGCTATATGCCTGTACTTTACGTATTTCGATTACATCAATCATTACATATTTGAAAAGCAATACATGACTTAAAATTGGGAGCGACGTACCACATTCAGGGTATCATTGTGCTTTGGATTGGTTTACTGAAAGAATGAACTTAGATTACAAAAATGATGATCTAGCCGAGAATCCTCACAAGGAATCTTTAAGAAGAACTGAAGAACGAATTATGATGTTTATTATAGCTGCTCAGGATGGGATTGGCCATTTGGAGCTAGCTAGAAAGGTAGGAATCAATAGAATAAACCTTACACCACATATTAGAAGACTGATAGCAAAAGGATTGGTCTTGCGTGGTAGAGGCAAACGTGGAAAATACTATCCTGCTAGCAAAAAATACCGCGACATATCTATCACTGCAAATATCTTTAGTAAAGTTGCAGCTGGTACTATACTAGCGGCTGATGGGACTGTTCCTATAGGTAGCCCATACTTCGATGACAAGATAGTCGATAAAAATACTCCGCTTGAAAATGCACTATTTACCTTCTCTAATGGAGTCGGATGCATCATTACGTACTTGCTAGTTCAGGCCATGAGTCCATCAAATAAAATTCCTGGTAGAGACGCAGAGAATGACGAGGAGAAGGACATAAATGTAAATAAGTGGTTTAAGGATGGTTTTTCAAGCTTAGGAGAATATTTGTTGGATTTGTTCAACGAACATATAGGAAGTGAACTCCTAACGTATTGCAACGACTATGCCAAGGAAGGGGAGTTTGATTTTCAAAGATATGGGCGAGATTATCTTAATTATGGACGTATCAAGCCTTCATTTACCCTTGATGAGAAATTCATAAGTTGTATAAAGGATGGTCTTAGCAGAATTTATCCAAGTATATACGACCAGCTTGAGAAGATTAATTCTCAATTACCCCGTGTAGCAGCACAGGAATTTAATAGAGCACTATATAGAAAAGTGAGCTACCGTCAACAGAAAATCTGCAATCATGACTGGGATTTGCCTAGAAATGAGTCTCTTTCAGCCAAATATCAGAACAACGTTTTACATTGTCGTAAATGTCACAAGGATAAATACATAAAAAATCCTTATAGAAAATATTAATAAACGATAGTCACTAAAACATTGACTTTATAGGTAAGATAAATATTATGGCATAAAGGGTTATTGAGTCTTTTTCAATTCTTGTACTTCAGCCATAAGTTTCATAACTTGATCTGATAATATAGATATTGCATCATCTCTTTCTTGTTTATTATTTACTGTATCTTCATATGCATCATAACTTAAGATCATTCTACATCTAGCACAGAATTTGCCATCTGGTTTGTTAGGTTCGTTACAATTTGGACATTGTTTTGGTCTAAGTGTATCTGATAATTTCTGATCCTTAGTAAGTATACCATATGCTTCTAGAATACTCTCGCTTGATTCGTTTCCGTAATAGTGAAGATATCTTAGGTGCATTTGAGAGCGAGGAGACCACCCAGCATGCTGACGTAGAACGTGTTCCTTCAGTATCTTAGATTTTTCTGTTAAAGCACTATGTCTTATAATGTAGGGGTTCCAGGGTTTCTTTAATAATTCGCTGATCTTTTGCTTATCTTCTGGAATGACGTTAGGATCTCGTAGCAACTTGGTGAAGAATACATATTTTAATCTTCCATATATCTGGTCAATGGCTTGTGTATTCAAAGGTCTTGCCAAACTCTTTCCTATTCCACAAATGAGAATCGAACTTGGATTACCTGGTTGGGGATGTTCGTGGCCAAGATAATCTTTAAGATATGGTATGGAATCTATCAACGGGATGTGCCTTGAGCCAGTTTTTCCGTTAACCAGAACTTCCGCATATTGTTTATTTCCTGCATTCTTGAATGCTATGTCTCTTATCCTTAACTTCAATAACTCGTGCGGCCTGCAGCCTGTATCGCAAGATATGGCATGGAAACATCTCAATCTTTCTGATGGGCAATACTTTAGAAATAAGAGATTATCCTCAGCAGTCCACAAGTCGGCAGGCTTGTAGATTGATATTTCTTTTCTTTTTAATTGAAGAATATTCTCAATGATTGCTGGTTTAGGTCTTTTATTAGGTTCTATGTCTGGATAATATAACCACTTAAAGAATCTGAGTAAATAGGTTCTAAATAGATTGTAAGTTCCTATCCATTTGTGAAGAGGATCTGCGGCATCAGGTCTGCGGTAACTGTCAAGAAATGAAATTATGTCCTCTCTTGTCATAGTCTTGAACAATTTGTTTTGGTGATACTTTGAAAACATATATAAAATCCTGATATTGCCGCCTCGGTAATTGTCCGACGGATTAATCTCTGTCTTCATCGCGATAATATATTCAGATATTATCAATGCATTTTCTGGTAATATCCTATGGAGATCATTAGATAATTCCTGCTGATTACATAGATCATCAGTAACAAATTCTATATTTCTATCTAAACGAACAGAAGGGGGAAGCAGACACTTAACATCATTGACCATTCTTTCATCTTTCGCCTTTTCTTCCGTTACTGTAGTAGCGGCAGTGTTAACTAATTTTCTCAATTAGGAAAAATTAGATCAGTCCTCTCTTATAAGTTGGTATTCTATGCTACTTTATAGAAGAATAAATTAATCGTGATCATATAATCTATCCCATCCATTCTCATGAATATCTCAGTTTATAAATCCTCCTTATTACCAGCAATAGGTTCTGCAAATGAAAGC
>DATBGR010000467.1:0-8651 GCA_036557905.1 Nitrososphaeraceae archaeon
CGTAGTGAATTCTCCCTGTCCAGTTTTAGTTGTAAAAATAAAATAATTCTCAAGTTAAGTGATATATTCATACTCATAAATTACCCTTTAAGGGATCGTAAAATTTAACCGGAAAACTTTTTCATAGTTGCACGCTACTAATCTAATTTCTAATACAGACAACTATGGGATCATATTGATCGTGTAAAACTAAAATAGTCTCTCGCATTACTACTTATAAGATTGGCTACCCAATAATACGCGTGACAGCAAAGATCGCAATTAATGGTTTTGGTAGAATTGGAAGATGTTTCTTAAGAGCCGCTACAGCAGATAAGGAATTCGGTAACATTGCAAACATAGTTGCTATAAACGATCTAACAGATGCAAAGACACTTGCTCATTTATTCAAATACGATTCAACATTCGGCAAGTTCGATGGGAAGGTTGAAGCCAAGGACGATGAAATAATCATAGACGGACACAATTTGTATGTGTCTGCAGAAAAAGACCCGTTGAAATTACCATGGAAAGAGTTGAAAATAGACGTTGTTATTGAATCTACGGGAATATTTAATGATGCTAATGAAGCAGCGAAACATTTGACCGCAGGTGCTAAAAAGGTAATAATTTCAGCACCAGCAATTAATCCAGATGCAACGGTTTTAATTGGAATCAATGATAATGTATATGATAACACGAAACATAATGTGATCTCTATGGCTTCCTGTACAACCAACTGTCTTGCTCCAGTTCTTAAGTCGATTAATAACAAATTTGGTATTGAAAGAGGATATATGACAACCTGTCACGCATATACTAACGATCAGAGAATTCTTGATTTACCACATAAGGATCTGAGAAGAGCCCGCGCTGCAATGATGTCTATTATTCCAACAAGTACAGGAGCTGCCAAGGCTATAGGATCAGTTATACCCGCATTGAATGGTAAAATGGACGGAATGGCATTACGAGTTCCAGTTAGTAACGGATCTATAGTCGACGTAGTCCTAACATTACAAAAGGATGTTACGAAGGAACAAGTAAATCAGGCTCTAAAAGACTCATCAGAGAGTCAATTGAAGGGGATTATGGCATATACTGAGGAGCCGCTAGTGTCCTCAGATATTATCGGAGATTCGCACTCCTCAATAGTTGATGGCTTGAGTACAATGGTTCTTGGTAAGAAAAACAACCTTGTGAAGATAATGTCTTGGTATGATAATGAGTGGAGTTTTGCTTGCAGACTAATCGATCTGGTTAAATTTGTTCTCAGGAAAATGTGAAATAGTAGGGAATTCGATAATATGTTCTGTAGTTCGATTTTTTTGTAAAAATTCTTTTCCACTCCACTAATAGAAGTCTAAATTGATAAAAGTTCGGCGCAGTTAAGGAATTCCAATATTCATGGATTAATTTTCTGGTGGAATTTATACAATCTCGTCACCCAAGCCAATTATGCCTTCTTTGAAAAGTCACTCATCCATTTGTTTCATGGAAGGACTTATGATGGGACTAAATTCCATCTTGGATAGTATATCTTTGTCAATATCAATTCCTGGTGAAATTTCTTCGAGAACTATTCCTCTTTCAGTTAATCTGAAAACAGCCCTTTCCGTTACGTAGAGAATTTCTTTATGGTATTTTACAGCCTGGCGTCCACTAAAGATGATCTTGTAAACTCTATCGACGAATTTGGCAGAACCGTCATGAACAATAGTTAACTTGTTGTTCATAATTTCAAATTTATTTTGTCCCGCTGTAAAACCCCCAGCAAAGTACGTTTTCGGTGCACCACCAGCAATGTCTGGAAATCCCCCTGGTCCGAAGATCCTACCAGATAATATTGAAGGATTAACGTTTCCATATTTATCAACTTGAAGAAAACCCAGGGAGGCCACGTCAATTATTCCTCCTTCGAAATTAGAAAACATATCAGGAATGGTGGAGAGAGCAAAAGGACTTATTGCCTGACCGAAATTCGTTCCTGACAATGCGATACCCCCCAAGGGCCAGACTCAATCACCGTTATAATGTAATCCGCTAAATTCTCCTCGGCTGCCACCGGTGATACCAAAGCCGGTATCCCGATTCCTAAGTTTACTAAGACAGGTGAGCCCTTATCTTTGAAGATCTTGATTAATTCTGTCACGATCCTCCTAACTATCACCTTTTCATACTGAGCAATTGGTTTTGCCATAAACTCCTTGACCAACTTTTCTGTAATCGGCGGCACTGTTCGGTAGGAAAGCCTGGGATCATACTCTATAGTTCCAGATTGCCAGTGATACTTTTGAGGCGAAATAATAACATGATCTACAAGTGGTCCGGGAATGTCAACATCTCGAGGGTTAATGGTGGACGTCCTAGTTAACCATCTCGTCTGAGCGAAAACAGTACCTTGGTTTGGTCTTGCCTTTGTTGCCTGAGCTATGGCAAGGACTGTTCCTCTAATACCTTCATCTTCCATTGATAAGTTACCATTTTCATCTGCGGTCGTTGCTCTAACTAGGGCATAATCAGGTTTGGGGGCTCGATAGAGAAGGTATTCCTGATCCTCTATATTTACTATGTTAACTTCGCACGACATCTTTTTCTTTGCGCTTGGGTTTAAAGCTCCACCCTCATTTCTTGGGTCTAGGAATGTGTCGATCCCTATCTTTGTTATTAATCCGGGTCTTCCTGATGCCACTTCTCGAAACCAATACGCAGTTATACCAATGGGCCATCCATAAAATTCAATTCTATCATAGGTCACAAGCTTTTGAAGCCATGGTGAAAATCCCAGAAATGGCATCAACATACCACGTAGAAATTCTTGATTTTCATCTTTGTATATTGTTTCAGCGATTGAGTCAAGAGCCCTGTTAGGTGCTGCAGGAAGTGCATCTGACACTATAAATATATTCTTTGGATGTTGAAATTCCTTATAGTGTCTGTAAAGTTCCAAAATAAGATACTCTGGTGTTGTGGCTAGGTTAAAGCCAGAAATTGCAACAATACACTTGTCTTTGATTTGTGAAAAAACAGAACCGGACTCGGTAAACTTATTCATCATCGATTGATCAGGTTCGATAGTGTATGACCAAATATTTTAAGATCTACCATTAAAGTGGCAATTCTAATTAATTGGATAGTATAGTAGCCTATTCTTGTCCACTGAAAATAGAGATGTCCTGTATCGTCTTATTTCAATTAATTAACAAACTCTGGTTCAGATGCTCTGCTGCACCACAAACTGAATCCATCAAAATAAATATTGCGATTCTGAAAGTATCATCAAATGACCTCAGAAACGACATCGGTTTCAAGTCTAATGAAACGGAATGTGCAAACTGATTTTGAAGATCAAAATATTATGAGTGCTTGCAATATTATGTACGCGACTGATATTGGATCTGTAATAATTGTTACTCGTAATGCCAGCCAAACTCCTGTGGGGATAATTACTGAGCGTGATATAGTTGGAATTTTAGGTAAACTAAATCCAGATCTACTCCAGACCCCACTTAAAATGCTCATGAGTAAACCTGTAATTACGGTAGAAGAATCCGCATCCATAAATGACGCAAGTAAGCTCATGAACACTAAGAAAATTCGTAGACTCGTTGTAGTAGACAAAAATAACAAGATGACTGGAATATTGACGCAGAAAGACATATTCAATGCCATCTACAAAAATCCTAGTTTATTTTCGGAATTCTATGGCGATAATTTCTCTTCAAATTTTAAAGAAGTTTATGAAAAATTCAATCAATATAGATTAGAGAATTTGATGCCAGAATTCAATCAGTATGGATTAGAGAATTGATGAGTTACATATGAATGGTTTGCGTGATTAGCCTTTAGTTCCTTACTTTTGATTTTGGGTTTGGTCAATTTTTCCTTTATTAAAATTAAGCATAGAATTATGATGGAAATTAAAGGTACCAATGCAGAAGATATCACATGAGGATTAAACTGAAGCATAATAAGCGTCGTCATCACCAAACCTAATACAGGCAATATAGGTAGCCTCTTAACGGTAAATGGTGACGTAAAAGGTCTATGTAAGTTAGGTTGTTTAAATCGAAGAACTTATTACAGATAGGTTAACTAATGCAAATATTATTCAACCACCTAAAATTTTTATCTGTCTCTCGAACCACAGATCATTAAGTTTTATTTGACTTGTTCTGTGCATGCGGAACAACCAAAACTACATGCATACTAGGCATAATGGATTTAATCGCTTTTTCAGTGTTGAGCATAACCATATCTACCTCATTCAATGGTATATTGCCATCCATTTCGATGTGAATTTCAGCTCGCGAGATAACACCAGTCTGCCTCAACTTGATTGATTTCACATTCACTTCACCCTCGAATTTTTGCTCTATCAATTTCTTGATATACTCTGCACTCACAGGATTATGCCAGGCATCAACTAATATCAGTGATGATTGTTTCAGGGAAACATACGCTACAGAGAATATAAATCCGGCTATTATCAGTCCTCCTATGGCGTCAGCCTGCAAGAATCCAAACTGAGTCGCTAGCAGTACACTAAAGAAACCTAATACAGAAGCGGATCCATCCTTTATTGAATTCTTCGCATCGGTCTTTAATGAAAGTAAATTATATTTGTTTGCTATACTCCGCATCTGAAATGCTCTATGTAACGATATGCCAGCAGCTATAGCGAGTACTATCATGGTGAGTAACGGTTGCTGAATTTCATTTGGATAGACAAGTCCCTCATAAGAGTGGTAGACTATAAAGGAGCCTATAACGATCATCCCGATTGCAGCTATCAATGCTGCAAAGCTTTCTACTTTATGGTAACCAAATTGAAACTTTCTGTCT
Organism: Nitrososphaeraceae archaeon; assembly: GCA_036557905.1. Lineage (GTDB taxonomy): Archaea > Thermoproteota > Nitrososphaeria > Nitrososphaerales > Nitrososphaeraceae > JARBAU01. The sequence goes on from DATBGR010000467.1 coordinate 4,825, forward strand.
GCAGGTCTTCCTGCAAATCTTAGACCTATCAATACGATAAAAGATATCATGGCATCAGACATCGAATCAAACCCATCGGCTGTAGCCACAACACTTCCACTGACATATCCAGTAAGCAACTCTACAATTCCAATACTGATTAAAGTTACAACAGAGATCTTGGCTATTCTTTGCCCGGCGGAAAATCCTTCGTTTACGAGAAATGTGTAAGAGTTTTTGTCTTTGGGAGCTTCTGAATCAGATTTCAGTGGACTCGCAGTAGTTTTATCCTCTGATGATCTTTTATCCAAATTGTAGCTTAACTAACAAATTATCGACCTAATTGTTATTAAACATTAAGAGATTATAAAGTCTACTCTCTTACTAATGACGGATGTTTCAGTCTAATATGCTTATCCAATTCTTTCGGTGAATCAAATGACTGGCCACATTCAGTGCATATATTATTGTTTGAGGAGGACATTAGATTGACAGTCCAATATGTGGTTCTAGAATATATCCTTTCTCAGGATCTAGCCTAAATCGGAAATTAAAATCGGGCTTTAAAAAATGATTTCAAGTAAGCTTGAAGCTTATAATATCACCATATCTTAATATTCATGTATTCTTGGTTTAGTTGCATAATTGATATACGATTCCTAAATTAAGTAAAGCTGTATTTTATCCTTATTTTTTTACAATCATCAGTGGAGAGCCAGCTAGTTCTGGAAGACGCCTGGCAACTCTGCTACAGCCGTTCAAAGAATTCAGTAGCACTGTCTTTGCCTTGACTAACGCTTTTTTTATCCCTATACTTGTCCACTTTAATATTTCAAAATAGTTCCTTCATCTTATGCAAGCTACCGAGTCCGTTGGATGTTTATTAGGGAGTTAACACTTGTTTGACTGATATTTCTATTTTAATTCAACTCGCAATAATGCCAATGATCCATTAATCTGCTTCGTAACGTCTTGCAACAGTTCGTCCAAGACGTTTTCGCCTAAAGTACAGCCTTTGTTCCTTGCATCAATTTCATTATTATAGTACTTCATCCAGGAATATGTCCGCTGTAAATTTTGGAACACATTAAACGGAAGTAATGATTGATTTCCTGCAAGAACAACAGCATCCCACATGTCAGTAAAAGATGGCTTGTAATCCTTGAATTGCTGCGATTCGTCTATAAACCTAAGCCTCTGTTTCAAATCATCATCAATGAAAATGATCAGATTTTTTCTTTCCTTCTGTTCCTTTTGTTTTTCTGTAGGCCTATATGTCCAGTGTTCAAGATCTACTGTAAACCAAATTATTGCTGCCAGTATTAACATTTCAACTATTAGTGAATCCCATTCGATCAAATTTACTCACAGATGTTTTGACCATGTTGGCAGCAGTATATTTAAGTTCTAAAGCGACTATTGCTCTGAATTTGTTTTAATTTAGATTGTAACCGTCGAATTGTTTCTAATTTATTACTCGTTTTATGTAAGTTGAGCAGCAAATTGGCAATTATTAAAGACATGATAAGACCTCATTGTCATGGTTTCAAAAGAATTATGCCTTCAGCGCTCTAGCGACTCTGATTCCCTTTGTTGACAAAATATGATATTGCTACTACAATAGGTAATATTATCAGAACAATGGGATTGAAGATGATTGCAATATGGCAACTAAACCAAGAATCAAAAAGATACAGATTGCAGACACTATAAAGGGCAACGCTTTGCAATGATCTGCCAAGAAATTAATAATTAAATTGATTTGATAATCAAAAACTACCATTTATTGGCTACGAGTTTTTGCCATCAAATAATCTTATATCAAATGGTGTACTAATGATATAAAGCCAGTTATGAAAACTAATCTTGGAGACGAGAAAGGTCAACAAAATTCCAGAATAAATAAGCAAATGAACAGCCATGGAGCAGGTAATTATACAAAAATAGTTCCTATTCCAAAATCACATTTTGAAGCTAATAATGCAGTAATGATTGCAGGATTTCCAAGTCCAGGCATGATAGGGTCAATAGTTTGCAATCATTTGATCGAACAGCTCGACTTGCATCAAATCGCGTATATTCATTCGAAGTATATCACACCGGGAGTAATATGGGTCGGAGGCAGGCTTCGGCATCCCTTCAGAATTTACTCTAATAAGGATAATTCAATTCGTTTACTCATTTGTGATGTGCCCGTAATTGTTGAGGGCATTGATTCTATATCTGCCGCCATTACCAGCTGGTGTCAGGAAAATAAAGTGAATAAGATATTCGTTGTGTCGGGAATTTACCCGGATAATATGAATCCTTTCCCAAAGAATCTTACAAAAAGAAAGGCTTTTGTGATAGAAAATGATGGTAACTTGAAGTCGCCTATTTGTGATAATGGTAAAGTCAATGGAAACGAGTCACCGGGCTTTGCATACATTGGGGGACTACCCGGTCAGGTGCTCGCAAACTGCATTGTTCGGTTCACTCATTGCGTCGCTGTTCTGGTTCCCACATTTAGTTTCATCCCAGATCCGGAGGGGGCAGCCCTTGTGATTGAGACTGTTGGCAATCTCATTCCTAATGCAAAGGTTAGTAGTTCAGAACTGAGACAGGAGGCTGAGAAGATCAAAGCACAGTTATCAGAGCTTGGAAAATTGCAGCATCGTCTGATGAGAAATAACCGTTCAGAAAACGCGAAACGTGATGAGACGGAGCAGATATACAAGTAATAAGCATCGATCTCATAATCCAAGTGGTGAGAGTATTGTTTATCCGTTTACTAGTTATCAATCTTTAAGGCTCGTCCAGTTTAATTTAGAACCTTATCACTTCACAATCATTACTGGACAGTCAGATAATTCTGAGACACGTTTAGCAATGCTGCCTAAAATTCTCAGTGTGTTTGGTCTATTGTCTTCGATAGACAAGCCTCTGCTGCCTATTATGATGAAATCTACCTTTTCTATTCTTGCAACTTTCACGATGCCGTCAGGTGTGGATCCAATTACTAGTGTTGAGCGAACTTTAACACCTTGTTTTTTTGCCTCTTGAACTCTTCTTTTTAACATTGATTCGTTGGCCATTTTGAGATATTTCAACAGCTGAGTTTTTGCCTTGTCCAGTGCTGACTTTTCAGGTATATGCTTTAGAATTGAATCGGACTGAAAAAGCTTGAGGTCTATTATGTGTAATAGTATAACTTCATAATCTAATTTCTTGGCAAACAAAATTGCTCTTTTAAATGCCCTATCAGATATTGCTGATCCTTCATGAGGAACAAGTATTTTCAATATTATTTCACCTATCACTGACAAATAATCTTATGGTTTCGTGTTCGTGTTGATAGATTCTTCACGAGAAGAAATTTGTATGAGAATGTATGATCCCCCTATTTACCGACTAACAGTACACGTTGTGTACTGTGCCATTCAATGTATGCGGCGTCGACCTTAAATATCATCGAGATAATAGAATTAATATGAGTTCAGAAAAATCAGATATTACAAGAGACATTAGAAGAAAACCATTATCGCGCAGACCTTTTGATGACATATTTGATACTTTTAGAAGAAATATAGAGGATGCCTTTGCCTCACCATGGTGGCCGCGTTCTTGGGAATTGAATTTGCCTTCATTTCAGGCAATCGATACCAAACTACCATTATGTGATATGGCAGATAAAGGAGATAAATACGAAATTTCATTAGAAATTCCAGGAATCCCAAAAGAAAAAATAGATATTAAGGCAAGCAAGAATAAAGTCGAGGTATACGGCCAACAGGAAAAAAAGTCTGAAGACAAGGGGAAAAACTACGTATACAATGAGCGGTCTTACCAATCTTTTAGCAGGCGTATCC
>DATBGR010000468.1:0-3072 GCA_036557905.1 Nitrososphaeraceae archaeon
GATGTCCAATTTCTGAAACGTTAGTAAAGGCTTGTGTTACGTTCAGGAAGATCATTGACATCGATTGGCCGGGGTCATCTTTCTGGTAATATATACCCTGTTGCTTCAATAATTTGGAATATCTTTCTGATTTATTTAACAATTTCTACAAGTAAACGTAATATTTTAGCCCGATATAAAATAAAATGAAATGTTTATTTCCAATTTGAATCTGAAATCAGTCAATGTTAATTTGATCCAATCAATTTAGGTTGTTAGCCTAACTAAAAGTCGACTATATTAGAATAGTTAACTACTTGCTTTAGATATCAGTGTGATCTCACAGTCAAATGATAAAGTATATCATGGGCAACCGCACTTTCTGTAGGCGTGTTCGGAGCCCCCCCTGCTACAGTATTTATGAAGATATTGTGTTCTCCAATGGGCAACGGATGAAGTATAATAAAATAGCCGTTGAGCTGGGCAGGATATTTTCCGGGAGGCACACCATAGACATTATCCGCATTAGTTGGACCTGCATAAGTAGTGTAAAACAATGGGGAATCTACCCTATAACTCTGGGGTGACACGATTGGTTTTCCATCGATAGTTAACGAGACTCTTTGAAGGGAATCTGTGAAATCTCGCGCGCATTTAAGAAGCCCAGAGATAGGAGGATGGCTAGCGTCTGAGAAATCACAATCATTTGCAAACATAGGTACAAAAATGGCCCTACCTTCCGGTATAGAACAACTTCTGGTTATATGTTTACCAGTTCCGAAGTCAAGGGTTAGAAACCATACATTTTTATCATTTTGATTAATATTACAATCTTTGCCGGTTTGATCTATGCTAGGATTCATCGTCTTTGGAATAGATGAAAACCATTGCCACCATTCACTTGCCCATTCTCCGTAGGTCTTCCCATAGGGCTTTGAGCTTAGAGGGTAGATATCAGGATTGATTCCCTCTGCATGAACTAATGATATAGCAAGGTTATACATAGCAAATAAAAAGAAAGCAACTACGATTGGAGCTCTAAATCTATACACTTTAGTAAGTCCTGGAATTAAGTTAATAAAATTTGTGCCCGATGTTAGATGCTGTGTTATGAATATATTTATTATATTTTATCCTTATATAGAATGGAGCGCTTATTGGCATTAATCTGGCAAAAATACCTAAATCTGTTATCATCCAAATTCGCTGAATCACACGAAAAATGGCATACGAAGAATTTAGACGAATTTTAAGCTCAATTATAGGTTAAATAAAAATATAAATATATGAATCCCTACGTAGCAAGATATGAGTAAAATTCTTTCCATTATATGTGCAATGATTAAGGGTGGAGTTATAATTACGAATACGGAAGGGGCATACCATGGTCAGTAGAACCAAGAAAAATTATTAATATCAAAATATCTATACTGTTAGATTGATCGGTTTCAACAAGGAATTATGGGTGCCCCATACACTCAATATGTTGTCGTGAAGTTGAGATCTGTTCAGGTAGAAGATTTTGGCTATTTTCTGCATACTATTATCAGGTTTTGAGAAGTGAGAGTGACATCATCTAATCTTACTAAATCACCGTAAGTTTTCAAATGTTTCCAACCTGCACTGTACAAAAGGCCTAGTAATTCATGCAAAGAATACAATCGTATCCTGACCTGTAGTTCAAGGTGTAGCTGAAATGAATTTTTCTGTGAGTCTTTGAGAAAATATTTTGATCGACTTGTGGCTACGGATGTGTTTTGATCAAACTTCCAAACTTCGTTTATGAGTATCTCCTCGAATTCATATATACTATGATTTGGTGTATTCATGATTCTCCAATCTCTATTTTCGGTCTGAATGATGAGTAGACATCCAGGACTCGCTAAGCTATATAATTGTTCAAAAATTTTGTAATCCTCCACTTCGGATGCGTATCCAATTGAAGTAAACATGATAATTATGACCTTGAAATTGGATTCATGGTTTAGTGTCATAATCTTCTTAAAATTGTTTATATCTCCATTGTAGAATCTGATGCGCCGATCTCGTTTTAGTATTTCCTTACTCTTATGTAATTTAGCAGTGTCGATAAAAAGCTGGGAAGGATCATAACCTACTACTTCGTATCCCCTTAGTGCCAAAGCAATCGAATGTCTTCCAATTCCGCATGAAAAATCTAACAATTTTGCCCCGTCCGCTAGATCAAAATTCTTGAAAATCTTACATAGAGCATCACTTTCAAGTTTAGCATCTTCTTTAATTGCCTCAAGAACCGGAAGATAAAGGTACGGATGATCAATAAATAATACTTTTGCCCAGTTTGTGGTACCAGAACTGCTTTTACCCGATAACATAATTCTAAGTATGGTTAAGTTCCAAAAAAATTTTTCATGTATATATGAAAAGACTAATGTCGATCTGAAAATAGATCATGGCTATAATAAGCAAAAGTTGATTGATTGATGGATTGATTGATTAATTGACCCATTAACCTTAGCATGACAAAAGTGAGAAAGAAACTATAAAGACCAATTCAACATTGTATCTAGATTTCTTATTATATGACCCACCCATATGAACTTATCATATAACTACCCATTATATTGAGTTAGATAAGAAACTTCCAGAGGGTTAATCAACTTCCTGTATGGCTATCATATATTGAATAGTAACAGTGAGACTAATAATAATATTAGACTCGATAAAGATACAATTTTCGGTGGAACACTTCTTCAAGTCGATTCCACAGTGGTTATAGGTGTTTTATTCTTTCTTACTCTTAATTCTTATCTAGCGTTCCTACCTACAAATGTTGGCAGATTCATTATCGGATGCCTTACTATATCTGCAATTATCCCATTTGTTATCTCTGCATTTCTTATAATAAGAAATGAAAGATCCAAACAAGCTATACTATTTACTATGTGGGGTTTTGTATATCTGGCCCTAATTCTAATAGTCACACTCGTATTGCCGCTCGTCGCTGATCAAATACCTACTTTACCAGTATTAGAGAGTACAGCCGAAAAGTGTGTAAAAAATCCTAATGATTTCAATGTCACACACAAATGGCAATGCTCTCTATTTAGTGGA
>DATBGR010000469.1:0-3871 GCA_036557905.1 Nitrososphaeraceae archaeon
CTGCGGCCTATTATACTAAATTTATATTAAATTTATATTAAGTTTCCAGTGGAAAAGTCTGACGAGAGTTACCTGAAACTGCTGATCTTTGCCGATCATCAAACCTACCGTTAGAAAAATTAAAGCCTACCGTATTCCCGATAATGTGTAAGTAATGTACAATTGATAATAAACCAAAAGCATTACAAGTCTTTCTCTTGGTTTCAGTTTAAACGGTCTACCTGCACTGACGACAACAGGATTTGAACATTTTGAAAAGACTTCTCATCCACTTTGATTGCCTAGTAATGAACTATTATTCGAAGGAGGTGAGGAAGTATTCGTGTTTGCCTGGTTCTCACTAGTAATTGGTGAAGCGGTGAAGTCTGAAGGAGCTACAATAGTAATTCTTGGGGGACCAATAATCGTATTATTCCCAGAGACAGTATTATTCCCAGAGACAGTATTATTTCCAGAGGCAGTATTATTTCCAGAATGACCTAGATTTGCATTAGTTGGCTGTCCAACGTTCGGTAACGTAGGAAGGGATGATTGAGTTGATGGTGTTGATGGTACTGATGGTGGGGAAAGTGATGACGTAGATGCACCTGTAGATGGTGAGAATGGAAGATTCGTATTAGACTGTGCAAAAACAATATTAATGCAATTAGCTATTCCTAAAATACCAATTATGCCCATTGCTGAAATTAGAAGGATCCCCATCATTTTGAATATGTAGATCATATAAGAATTCAGTTAATATGTGTTGCTTAAAGATAACAAAGCTTGTCTTTTTAAGGAAGGTACAAGTGTGAATGAATGTCAAAAGTATAAGATGACTTTAGGTACTTCCATTGGGTAGTATTGTTAAAATGTAAAAATACAGGGATCCTGCATACACGCAGTCTCGTGTTTTAATCTCTGTCCGGTCCTTCTGCACATGCTCAACCACTTCATCCGGGTCAAGTGGCGCGAACTACACTTTTTAGCAATAGCAGTAGCTAATGGTGATTGTGGTGGTGGTTATGATGTCCAGAGTGATCTGAGAGTGTGTGACTCGTATGTTTGTAATCATCTAAACTAACGTTCTGATCTACGTGAGACATCACCGCAAACGCTAGCGTACCAACCGCAGAATCAAAATACCCTAATGCACTGGCTAACACATCTATTCCATATTGTCCAAGCGCAGCGTTCTTGTCAATTGGCAATGTTAAAGATGCCTGTCCATTTTTGTTGGTAAGCAGGCTAAATTGTCTTATTGGAGCCCCACCTGGAAAATAGATTGTTATTCTTATAACAGCGCCGGATACAGGATCACCAGTTCCCGAATCTCGTACCGATACACGTATATTTTGCTTACTTCCTGCCTCAACCAACTTTTTAAAATCCACTTTAAGTTCAGTGGTTCTTAGAATCGAGGTTTGAGCAAATGCATAGTTTCCCTTTGATTGGGTACCTGTAACCGCCAGAATAGAAAGGATCAGCATAACAGAAGTTACACCAAAGAGAATAGGTTTTTGTTTATTGTGTCTTAAATTTAGCATTTTCTTTATACTCTATAGTATAAACCCACATTCATATATGCATTGTACAGAATTATGACCTAAATTTATTTAGGATAAATTATCTAGCCTTCTGAGGCCAAGAAATGATCCTAATAATACACTCATCAGACTTTTGAAATACCATCTCTGAAGGTAAAACCCAAACATTTGGAACAAAAAATAAAGAATAATTTTGTGTGATACATTCGGGATGCGTGAGTCAGTTTGATTCTATAAAGCTTGCATCTGATGTTAAGAAGGGTAGGATATATTTTCGTCATCTTAGATAGAGTGGTAAAAGGAGATGTCATAGGTGTGGATACAGAAACTTGCACTATCTGTTCGAATACAGATTTGGATGCAAACGCTGTGGATACAATTTTGGGGAGTTTACAGGAACACGTATAGGAGAATTCGACTTTTCTCTTGAATTACTGGTACACCGTATGTACTTATTCGCTCTAGGGGGTTCCTGTATACAGGATCAGGTTTTTTGTACCACTCAGTTTGACTACGATAGAGAAGACATTAAGAGTATTAAGACAACCAATCTATAATGAGTCATTTTTGAAGCTAAAAGAGTTGAAGAAGTTGCCCTGAGAATAAGTATTAGACGAAGTGTTATTTAGTGGGCATAGGAAAGGGAACGAGGATGGGGATCTGAAGGTAAAAGGCTAGTATTTGAAATATATCAAAGAAATGGCAAAGTCATTACATTTCTTGTATCCGACAGAAAACATGGTACTTTGATCCCATTGATAAAAAACAGCATACGAGAAAGGTTCATTGTATTACACAAATGATCATACTGCATATGCTGCATTCAATTTGATAGGTAAACACCAGATGATAATTCACACAAAGGAAGAGTAGGTTAGAGATGAAACAACTCATATCAACGGTAATGGAGAATTCTGGAGTTTTGCCAAAACATGGCGATATCATTATCGAGATGTACCGAAACCATACCTTGATCTTTACCTAAGAGAAATAGAATTCAGATTCGATCACAGAAAAGAAGATATCTTCAAACTAATCGCAAGCATAATAGTAAATTCTGTTCCAAATTCTTAGATATATCTTGTTTAATAATGTAATGTAGACAAATGCTTTAGGAGATTTTGATCCAATTGCCATGACTAAGCACTTTAAGGAAGGTTCCATTTTTCTGCGTACCAGCTAGAACAGATTCTAACCTAATTATACTGATATGCATTATATATTTCCGTTTTTTTTTGTCCATATGATCTTACAACCCTGAGCTGAAATGTATTAGTGTAATTGTTAATTGTTCTGAGCAACTCTGACAAAGCTTTGCTATCTTATAAATAATAGTACTAGTATTAACTACGAAATTTTCGCATCTAATATAATGTGTGCTTTCAAGGTTGCTATTGTTGTTTTCATCAGCATTCACATTAAGGAGAAAGGTGTCGAAAAAATGACATTAAGGCATAGAAGACCACTTGCATTGTTATCTGTGCTAATGGCTTTAATTTTATTTTCTAATATGCAAGGCTTGATTCAGTCTAGCTATGCAGCAGAACATGAGACAGGTCTTAGAACACTTAGTGTTAAAGTTGGTTTAGATAAGAGTATAATTGAACAGGGCGAGAAACAGACTATCCGTTTCCAATTGACTGATCAGAAAGGACACGGACCAATTAGCGCGGCCATTACAAGTGCTACTGTCGCCTATGCCGACGGTGAAACAGTAAGGCAATTTAGCGCGATTACTGATGAATCTGGCCGCTCTTCAATCTCTTGGAAAATGGAACATAATGCTCCTCCTGGTCGCTATGGTTTAGTGTATTCGGCAGTACAGACAGGGTATGTGCCAGAATCATTTACAGGCTCATTTAGTGTAGTCTCAGGAGTTGTTAAAGGTACTTTATCATCGTCGTCTTCACCGTCAGACTCCTCTTCAATTTCATCATCGTCGTCTTCACCGTCTGACTCCTCTTCAATTTCATCGTCTAACTCCCCTTCAATTTCATCGTCTAACTCCTCTTCAATAATACTAGACGTGCCAGGTCCCTCAACGTATGTAGCGCCCAGCCAAACAAGCCTAACGACGTCTGATGTTCCCAGCCAAACAAGCCAAACTACTAATCCAGTATTTCCCAGCCAAACAAGCCTAACGACGTCTGATGTTCCCAGCCAAACAAGCCAAACTACTAATCCAGTATTTCCCAGCCAAACAAGCGATACAACTACTACGCCTATAGGTCCAAGCCAAACAAGCGATACAACTACTACGCCTATAGGTCCAAGCCAAACAAGCGATACAACTACTACGCCTATAGGTCCAAGCCAAACAAGCGATACAACTACTACGCCTATAA
>DATBGR010000470.1:0-5673 GCA_036557905.1 Nitrososphaeraceae archaeon
GATATTTTCGATACATCCTCAATCAATACGAATTCTGATCAATCCAAAAAGCCCACTAGAAGTGTTTCATTTAGACTTGATTCCAAAGTTATTGATGAGATGCAGAAAGAGGCAAACCAGAATGAGATTTCACTAAATGTTTTGGTCAATCAAACACTAAAGAAGTATACTGAATGGGGAAGATATGAAAACAAAATCGGTATGATGCCAGTACCAAAACTAATGTTGTCATCTTTAATTGATCGAGCGATAGAAATAGCAACAAAGAACGGATTACTCACTGACACCACTCTAGACTCATATAGAGATCAAATCATAAAAGAAGCTGCTAGTACAGCCTACAACTTGATGAAAGATGCAGTATTGTTTATGAAGAAAGATTATAACTTGTGGACAGTATTATCTGTACTACAAGAATATATGAAAGTATCAGGTATCAATTCGGATCATCAAATTGAAAGCGGAAGAAAGCATGTATTTGTTATAAAACATGAATTGGGACAGAATTGGTCTCTGTTTACAAAAGAATTATTAACGCAAATATTTGGGTCGCTTGCTCAGGTTAGAGCTGAATTTAGAATTACACCAAATACTACTACTGCTGAAGTAATTTTATGATAGTGTATACACATTAATAGTGCATAGTTTAGTACAAACGTCTTTTCTGTTACTAAATTCTATATTATACTTGCAAGACTCGATTGTTTAGGCGACTTGCGACGGCCGTGTACTTTTAATTTTAAGGCTCATAATTTTCAAGATCACACACAGTCACCAGCATTAATAATATTATTATGATTAGGAGTATAACTAATTAATAATTATAATTCGGTAGGACAAATATCTCTGAACCAAGAATTGGAAGTATATCTACTAAACAACGAGTGTTGATCGACAAGGAGTGTCGGGTCCGCTAACAGACTCATAGCTAACGACTGATTTGTCATAATTGCCCTTAGAATATCTTTGTCTGTTATTATCCCAATCATTTTGCCAGAATTATCTAATACAGGCAGTCTACGAATATTTTTTGCCTGCATTGTTGAGATTGCGTCATTAATAGAGGCAGATTTTCTTATAGTAATTAGCGGCTTGCTCATTATTTCTGATATTGGAATATCCACGTTGATCATGTCAGAAAATCCTATGAGATGCAGATAATCCCGTTCCGTCACTATGCCTTCGACTACTGTTTCCTTTTTCTTAACACTAGAAGCTTTTGATTCTTTTATGTTTTTTAAAATAACAATACTACCAACTTTTCTATTACACATTAATTTACAGACATAACTTGCACTTTGATTTTCAATAGCAGTTACTACATTGGCAGTCATAAAGTCAGACACAGGGATAACTTCGCCAGGATGTGCAGTATTTTTATTCATAAGCAGATATATTATTGCGCATATTATATTTCTAATCTATGACTGCTATGCATTGCACTGCAAATTTTAGCAATATATTATTATTCCACCATACCTTTTTGACAGTGAATGTATTCAAATTCATTATCACAGAAGGTTGGCGACTTAATTGAATCAGATTTTGCTACCCTATACGAAGATGCCAATGTTGTAGATGCAACACGACTGATGAATACCAAGAATACCTCTTCCATAATTGTCAAACTTAGAAATTCTGAAGAACCAATTGGTATAGTTACTGATAGGGACGTACTGTACAGGGTGGTAGCTGAAAGCAAAGATCCATCAAAGATCACACTAAAGGAAATAATGAGTTCACCACTCCTTACAGTTGATAAGGACGCATTAGTGAAAGATGCAGTCTCAATCATGAGAAATAAAGGAATAAGAAGACTAGTAGTAACAAATAAAAATAAATCTGCTAAATCAGAATCCTCTTGTTCTGCAAAAGAAAATGATAAGATAAGTATACTCGGTGTTTTAACTTTAATGTCAATCGTTGGGGAATCATCTAATCAAAGCATAAGTTTGGCAGAAATTGATATACCAGATTCTATTATTGCATCAAAAAATATTGTAATAGTTTGTCCTTATTGTGGCTCGAAGTTTGATAATAAAAATGATTTGTCAAAACATATGGATAGAATTCATATCGGGGCCGGTCTACTTGAAGGAGATACACGACAATGGTAGGATTTAGTGATATCATGGTATATGGGGTCATCTGAAATATGTGCAGTAATAGCAGCGGTAGCAATTTTCACTACATTAACTGATTCTGGGTTCTCGTAATTATGGTATACATGTACTAAAAGTGCATTCTAGCAGTAAATTATTTTATGAAATTGAAGGCGATTACTTATTGATATAATTGGTTGATTAATCGGTTGATTGTACGCCACGGTAAGGTGAGAGAAAGTGAGATGTCTTGCTAAATCATCTACATGTAAATTATATGAACTCTATATAGGTAATTGTTGTAAGTTGAGAACTTGTGCGACAGTAGACTTGGGTAGAAGTAGATGCTAGGCCACTAGTAACTCAAAATTATTCACTTTGCGATAACTACAGTACATTTGGCGTTGTGAATAATCTTATATGTTGTACTCCCCAACAAAAATTCCTTTACTTCGTGAGGCCCCCTACTTCCAATTACTATCGTATCAACCCCTTTACTATCAGCCAGCCCTAAGATTTGGCCAGCAGCACTAATTCCACGGAGCTGTATTGTGGATAGAGATGATGATAAATTAGACTTTTCAGCCCTATGACGATACGTTTCTAAAAGCTCCTTACTTTGTCGTTCCAACTCCTTAGAAATCGAATATCCAACACTATCATATTCCTCAAGCACGTTAACAATTAGCAAATCCGATTTGCATCTGGAAGCAAGGGAAATTGCATATTCGAAGGCCTTGTCGGAGTATTCTGACCCATCGATGCCAACTAGAATTTTTGACAACATTTGTAACCTATTTTAAAAATTGCATTATATATTAATTAAAGTCGTGTACAAAGCTCTGATTTGCAAACGCACTGTCAAAATAGTCGATAGCATCAGTTTTTCATGTAGAACGACAATTAAAACAAAGTCGATATATGAAAATGTCGAGAATAACATTAACAATAACAACACAAAAAATATCGATACAATGTTATCTGCAATGATACACGAATATCAAAGTCCTTTAGTGCTAGAACAAACACCAAAACCGAAGATAATTCATGGGGAACAGGTATTGGTAAAGTTGGGGCTACTGGATTGTGTCACAGCGACTTGCATCTGGTTAATGGAGCTTGGAAGAAAAACATACCTCTTCAACTACCAAAAATACCTGGACATGAAATTGCTGGTGGGATAGAAGAAATAGGTGATTCTGGTCCAAAATGATTGTTACAGAAAGGCGACATGGTTGCTGTCTTCGGAGGTTGGGGATGTGGAATTTGTACTCGATGCAAGAATGGAAATGAACAATTATGTAATTATGCAAAATGGCCTGGTATCAGCGTAGATGGGGTTTTTCTGAGTATATTTTGGTAGACTCATTCAGATTTTTAATCAAAGTTGAAGGTGAGGAAGGTAAATCTACACTATCTATAGAAGAATTAGCACCGCTTACTGACGCAGGTCTTACACCTTATAGAGCCATCAAAAAAATTAGACACACATTGGGTCCTGGTAAAGTTATAGCTGTAATGGGAATAGGAGGACTTGGATATTATGCAGTACAGTATGCGAAATTATTGGAACAGACATCAGATATTATAGCACTCGATATACAGGATGAAAAACTTCAGCTTGCCGAAACAGTTGGTGCAGATTTCACTATTAATACATCAACATATGACAAACAGAAGTTAAAGGAGCAGGTATTAAAGGCAGCTAATGGAAGAGGCGTAGACACAGTCATAGATTGTGTTGGGACGAAAAGTACAGTCTATAATTCCATAAGATTACTTAACAAGGGCGGTATGGTTGTATTAGTTGGTCTGTTCTGGAATCAGATTACTTTACCATTTGTTCCATCAGTTATTGATGAATATTCAATAATTGGTTCATTATGGGGTAATTATAATGAATTGTGTGAAGTAATAGATCTAGCCAAAAAGAAGATAATAAAGAGCAGTATACAAAAATTCCCTCTGAATAAAATAAATGAAGTCATCTCATTACTAAAAGATGGAAAAATAGTAGGAAGGTCAGTTATTATCCCGTGATCATTTGTAAGGAATCCTTAAATCTTGTTTCATGGATGAGAATAATGAAATGATTTGTGAGATAGAATTGGAATCATTACAAGTGCAGGTCGATCTTTTCAAACAAATAAGACATCATTTATTATTTCTAATGGATAGATACCATCAACAAGGGGAGAAAGAACCTGCAAAAATGATCAGAGATGTAATTTCGGATTCTTAATGTCTCTACAACAATTTATTCTTGTGTCTCTGCAGCAATTATGTCTCTATAAAAAAGATTAATTATCCGATGCTAACCTCTTTACAATATCAGTCTTTGTTATTATACCTGCAAGAATATTATCTGAATCTACTACTGGAATACCACTTATTCTATTTCTCATCATTATATGGGCAGCTTCAGATAAATCTGAATCGTTTGTGATAGTTATTGGATCATACTTCATTACATCCATTACTAAAAATATTGCTTTAATGCCTGATGGTATAGGAATCTGTTCTCTTCTGCGTGCTTCTGTTTGCTCCGATACATGCCAACTATGTCCATTTATTCCTGTCCCAGATAATAAACTAATAGGTAGCAAATCACGTCCGGTGATAATACCAACCGGCCTCCGATTTCTCGTCACAACGACTCTGGATACTTTATTATCAGTCATTAGCATAAGGGCCATATGTATAGGCTCTTCGGGATCTACTGTCAATACTTTTTTTGTCATATATTTTTGTACTACATCTTCTACTAATTTTCTATGTGCATAATACATTGCGTAAGAATGCACTAAATCGCTCTTGGTTACTATTCCCTTGAGAAGACGGTCATCATCAAGTACTAGTAAAGAACTAACATTGTGTTCTAACATTAACTTCGCACAAGATTTCAGTTCTTTTTCCTCATTAACTTCGATAAGATCTTTGTTCATTATCTCTTCTAATCTGATCTCCTTGAATTGCCTATTTTGTGGTTCAGTGTATAGAATCCGAGAAATATCCTTCTCTGTAATTATTCCCACTGCCCTATTATCCCTAGCAATTACAATCCTACTGATATTATATCTTAGTAAGGTATTGCGGGCATCAAGGAGTGTATTCTCCGGTTCAAGTGTTATGACTTTATTACTTACTTCTGATATCTTTAATCTAGTATGTTTCAATATGTTTTGATTCATTAGCTCTCCCATATATGTACATTTGATTAACAGTTTTATATATATGAAGAATTTGTTTTCGCTGTAGTGCAGTGTACCAGTGTTCAATCTAGTACTCATTTCGTAGGGAATTTTGAAAATCTGGCACATTGGTACAAGTGTCAATAATTATATGCAAAATCCACTATTGGACAGTGGGTATTTAAATAAATCCTGGTTGAGATATCAACATGACTATGAAAGTCGAAGATATTATGAGGAAAAAACTTGAAACTATTGAAGACGTGTCTTCAATTCAAAAAGCTGCTCAGAAGATGAAAGACAAAAATGTGAGTTCTTTGATAGTGGTTGATGCCACTGGTGAACCACAAGGCTTAGTAACTGAGCGAGATCTGGTCAGG
>DATBGR010000471.1:0-5307 GCA_036557905.1 Nitrososphaeraceae archaeon
TAATCCCAATCCTAACGCGGAATCCAATTTACGGAAGTATATTGATGCTGCATGGAAGGAGCTATCAACTATTGGTCTATTGTCTGGCGCAACAAGAGATCGGCTGACCTTTACTTCAAATATGAATGAGGCGTTATCGAATGCTGACTTTGTTCAGGAAAATGCACCTGAACGTCCGGATTTCAAGATCAAGTTATTCGCCGAAATGGACAATGTCACTCCTCCTGATTCGATCATTGCCTCAAGTTCATCGGGGATAACAATGAGCGTAATTCAATCCGGTTGCAAACATCCCGAACGATGCGTCATAGGACATCCCTTCAATCCTCCACACATAATTCCATTAGTTGAAGTCGTAGGAGGAAATAAAACATCGCCAGAAGCGATCCAACAAGCAATAGCGTTTTATGCGTCTATCGGAAAAAAGCCTATCCACCTACGGAAGGAACTTCCTGGCCATGCGGCAAACCGACTTCAAGCAGCACTCTATCGAGAGGTCGTATACCTGATTGAACAGGGAATGTTGAGTGTCGAGGATGCAGATGCTGCTGTAAGCTGGGGACCGGGACTTCGGTGGGGAGTGATGGGTCCCAATTTGTTATGGCATATTGGTGGTGGTGAAGGTGGAATTCACCATTTTATGGAACACCTCATGGATCCACTTGCTACCATGATGAAAAACCTTGGCAATCCCGATGTTACGACCGAGCTTAAACAAACTATCATAAAAGGCGTTATGCAAGAGGCAGGAAATAGATCTGTGGGACAACTCGCTCAGGAGGAAAACGAGATATTACTCCAACTTATTAATCTGCGTACTAGAGCCGCTACAGAATCCAAGTCGACCAAAAAGGATGATAAGACCTAGTCAAAGACTATTTTATCTTTTGTAATAACATGTTTGAATATCAATCAGAGTTGTCTTAGCCTGACTCGAGCTATTCGCGTTACTACTCGGGTACATTGCCATGCATTGTACCCAGAATGACATTGCAAATAGTTCATTTCAAGTCAAGCGCAGAAATTAGACGGCGTCTTCTACTTAGACTTGTTCAGGATGTCTTTACTGTTCAAGCGGAGCTAAACATCTATGTTATCATGGACGGTAGTTTAGTAACTGGTTAGTGTCCATTACAACTATGCACTTCCATTTCCCATCTGTCGCCCCTTCATCCGCAGACGAACTATGAAGAGACAAATTGACCAACTGCTGAATTAAGGGAAGGACAGGTTAACACCAATGGCTGCAATGTCCATAGGCGCTAGTACTACTACGACTAGCCATCATAACACTATTGCTAGAGGTATGAAAACAAGTGCTACAGCAGCCATCCATTTATTTATATGCTACAACGAATGCGCCCCTTACCGATTCTCTTGCGCTTATTTTTCATCAGACCGAGGCGTTGCTATTGACCAACATGTTTGAATATTAATCAGAGTTTCCTAAACACAGTCAGTTAGATTAACCTACTGGCCAACTCTTCACTATAGGACTCCAGTACCGGTCTTTCTTTCTTTGCTACCTCTTCATTGTCAGACCAGGCTACGATACCACCACAAAGAAAACAATTATAGATTAACCTGGTTGCACTGACTCTAACTGGTACTAACTGTTTACTTGAAAATCCGTTACAATCACATTCTAAACTATCGAATTTGGCCGTATATTATTTTTATCTAACGTTACTAAATAAAACTATAGTCGCTTTTCATGTGTAATATTAAGACTAAAATTGTTCTGCAAGTGTATACTAAAACAGTTGAATAGGAAAGGCTAGTTAAATGGAATATTCGGATTAATGAGGTATTAGAAGGTTTAGACGTTATACCTCTAGTTAGTATTTTGAATATCAGATGAGGATATTTGTATACATATTTGTATTTATCAATTCTTTTCAGGCATAGGTTCGTTTAGAAATTCTTCTATTATTGAAACAACCAAATCGGGGATCCTACTGTGTTCCATTCCTGATGCTACTTCACCTATATATGCCCCGTGTGCTCCTGGAAGTATTGAAAGTCTTGCGTTGGGTAACAGTCGAAACATTTCAACTGCATGTTCAGGACGAACAACATCTTTATCCCCAATCATGATTAGTGTGGGTGCATCTATAGAATGAATATCTTCGGTTTTCCAATTCTCGAACTCCAACATTCTTTTTTTATCCTTTTCGTACATCCTAGACAAGTTATTGGTGTTGGGTGCTACTTTGGTGTAAGCATCTTTCAATTGCTGTGGCATATCGCTTAACGTTGAATGATTCAGAGATTCCCAAAATGTCAGATACAATCCATCTCTTTTAAAAAATGTCGAACCCAAAACTAATTTTCGCACCAGATCCGGATACCGAATCGCAATTTGCATCGATGTGTTTCCACCATTACTAAAACCAAAAAAATCAGCCCTTTCGATTTTCAAATATTCTAGGAGCCTTGCAACATCATTCGCTTCTTGACCAAACGTCCATAGTCGGTTTGTATCAGTAGTATGTCCATGTCCATGCAGTTCTACTGCAATGATTCGTCTTAATTTTGCAAATGAATGAATCACTCGTCCAAATGAAGTTTGAATTGTAGAACCTGCACCATGAATTAAAACTAGTGGTATCCCGCTACCATATATTTCATAATATATTTTAAAGCCGTTAACTGAAGCATATCCACCGCTACTGTCTTGCATTAATCAGATTATGGTTGATAGTGTAACATTTTTATATTTTGTCGATTGTCAAGGCTTGAAATTGACAGCATTAGAGTAATGAGTGACATTTACACACTAATATCTTGATATTGTCTACCGTTCAACGTACCATGAGGACCATTGCCGTGCATCATCATACCGCATACATGCCACTTGGTCATTACTACTATCGTATCGTCTCTCCACCATCGACCACAATTGTCTGTCCGCTTACAAATGATGTATAGTCGCTAGCAAGGACCAATGCTACGTTAGCAATCTCCTCCGGCTTGCCAGCTCTTCCTAGTGGAATTGATCTGACAATATCGACCCTTTGTTGCGTTGTGAGTCTATCCCAATTTCTCTGGGTAGCAATAGTTCCAGGGGCAATAGCATTACATCTTATCCCGTATTTACCAAATTCAGCTGCTATATGCTTAGTAATTCCAAGGTTAGCAGCCTTGGCCACAGTATATGGTGCACCTTTAATATAGCCACTTATTGCAGGTGTAGAAGAAATGTTAATAATAACTCCATGACGTTTTTCAACCATGATAGGCAGAACTGCACGACAGCATCTATAAGTTCCCAACGTATCAACATTAACTACATTTTCTAAATCTTGGTCTTGTATTTCTTCAAAGCTTGCGTCCCATAGTTGGTCTTTAATTGGGTAGCCAGCATTATTTACTAGTATATCAATCTGACCATATTTTTTATCCACTTTACTAATCATCTCATTTACTTCATCTGTTAGCGATACATCAAGCTTTAAACCAAGGGTATTAGTTTGATATTCTCTTGCAATCTGCTCAGCTGTACTTTGGGCTTCCTTTTCTTCTCTTCCTGTAACAACAACGTTTGCACCATGCTCAGAAAAGAGACTTGCCATTGCTCTTCCATTACCCCTGGTAGAACCTGTGATAATTGCAATCCTGCCATCCAGTAATCTCGTCATTTTGTCAAACATATATAACAGAAGATCCTAAAATAGTAGATGTAAAAAAATTTGTAACAGAAAAGAACGCATGTAATGGTAATGATATCCTATAACGATACACACAAAATTATACATAAAATAGCGACCTATTTATGAGACATTTCTACTGGAGAATTATACATGTGGTAGGAGTAGGTATGGACTGATGTGAGAAGCCTGCTATCTATTGTCATGAAAGACCTGCGCCCAATGCCTAACCACGTGTATAAAAACACTAGAAAGTCCTATATCAAGGAAAGAAAATGTATCCAAGAAAATAACTTAGTATAAATAAGTAAATTAAATGCCAGATCATTTAAAATGAAAATAAGCGATATTAGAGAAATTCAAATGGCTTTCTTGTAGAGGGGTATAACCATCGTCGCAGCAATCTACTCAATAGAGGCATTGCGAAATATGTAAGACCTATGACCAGTGTTGTGGTCATAAACAAATTAAAAAGCAATGGCTGCGATCCTAAGTAAGATCTAAGAATAAATGATGCTAGCGAGCTGATGCAATATGCTCCAATAAATGAAACTATTGCCATTTTCCATTTAGGAGGAGGTACTATAGCTTTCATGTCTGGTATACTAAACCATGTCTCTAAGCCAGTCGCCTTATACGGGTATGGAGTAGAGAATTTGTTTGCTTCTTCTTTTAGTTTGCTCAAGTCTTCTGAATTTTCCCATGCTTCAAGAGAAGCCTTATCTCTAAATCTGTGAATTACATGTCTTGCACTTGAATCTGTGCCTGTTTCCATGATCGTTGTTGTTCCTAGGTAACCAGGTACTTTCCTTTCTACTAACAAAAAGCGTCCAAGCCATTCGTCATAATCCTTTTCACAACCAGGCTTTATCCTTATATTAACAACGACAGTAACTTCTTTTGAGGCGCTCTCAGTATCTTGGTTTTCTGCACCCATTGTTAGACTATAGGGACAAAAGTTAATAACTCTAACCAGATGCCCTTGGTTATATTTTGGTACAGTTTTGTTTTGATGCACATAAATATGATAACAGCATACATCATGTATCATGTATCCCAATCTGACAGCAAACCAGATGAAGAAAGTACGTTTAATCCTGATACGTTAGCTGAATGTAAAAGACAGTAACGATATTTGTCACCCCGGATTTTCAATGTATGAAAATGATAGCTGTTTTCCAAGTGGCCATGTCCTATGAGATTTGCACGCCATGACGACGATATAGGTGCTAATCCTGAAAGGGCAAGTATGGCGTAAGAAATAGAAAAAGCAGCAGTAACACGACAAGAAAATCAAATGAAAAATTTAGCATTTATTGGATACGAGCACGACAAATCCTTGATGCCATACTTTAATACATTATTTTGTATTAGGATTAGTAGTAATGAAATCAGCTCAAATTAGAAAGTATGGAGGGAGCGACGTTGTCGAAATTACTCAAAATGGATCTATACCAAATATACCTGCAGAAGGAAAGGTTCTAGTCGCCATAAAAGTCGCTGGCATTAATCCTGTTGATTGGAAAATTCGTGAAGGTTACTTCCAACAAATGATACCACTGCAATTTCCCTTCACCTTGGGTATGGATTTTTCAGGTATAGTCAAAGAAATTGGAAATGGTGTATTAGATTTCAAGCAAGGAGACGAAGTATATGG
>DATBGR010000472.1:0-2724 GCA_036557905.1 Nitrososphaeraceae archaeon
ATTATCTTCACAAGAAAATAGACCTGAATGTATAATGGGTATTCCTCAATTGCGCAGAAAAGAGATTAGTTGTTACAAGCCTTCTGATCTATGGACACAGGACGATGATCTGTTATTTTTAAAGTGGGTTACAAACAAACGTGATAGATGTTATCACACTATGGCTCGAGATTTATCAGCGCGCCCTCATGAGATTTTGAATCTAAAAATAAAAGACGTCGTATTCAAGTCTGCAGGAAATAGGCAGTATGCAGAAGTATTAGTTAACGGGGAAAACTGGAAGTAGGCACATACCACTGATTCAATCCATTCCCTACATTAAGGAATGGTTGTCAAATCATCCAAGTCGTAATAATCCAAACTCGCCGCTTTTTATCGGCATGAGCAGGCATAGTATGGGTAAAGAACTCACTCCTAGCGGCATTTATGAGATATATAAAATGTACAAAGAAGAATTCCTTCCAAAGCTATTGGCAGATCCAACCGTACCAAACGAAGACAAAGAAAAGATCAAAGTCTTACAAAACCATTCAATCCCTATATTAGAAGGCACTCAGCACTTACGGAAAAGTCTACCAAGCTAAAATTGCATACTTTGAATCAACATGCAGGTTGGTCAATGAATAGCAACATGGCCCAGAAATACATTCACTATTTTGGAAATGAATCTTCAGAATCATTACTCGAAGCGTATGGAATAGTAACCAAAGATAACATTCCAATAAACACACTAAATCCTAGACTATGTCCTAACTGTAATGAAGGTAATACACAAGATGCGAAATTCTGCGCGCATTGCAGGATGGTTCTAACTTATGATGCATATAACGAAACGTTAGACGAGCAGAAGAAGAAGGAAGATAAACTGACAGTTATAGAAGGTCAATTCAATTCGATGCAATCTCAGATGCGCGCGCTAATTACAGCTCTTGGAAATATGGATGGTAAAAATAAGACAGAATTTGCAAAGCATTTGTATCAAACTGGAATTTACGAGACAGATGAAAATTATTACCCGTTATCTACTGGTTTTGACGGTTAGGATTCAATGTACATTTTTTCATTTTACTTCTCACTGCCTGATTGTGAATTCATAGGTGTGTATATATTCCTCTAATCCATCTCTTATCGATTTGTATATTGAAGGGTAGACGTATCTGAAAGCACTAGATATCCTATCATGACTTGCTTTTCTCAACTGAGCTCCTTGAACTATGTCTTTTGAGAGGGCATCAGGAAGCATATTTATAAATGTCCCGAATAAATAGTCCAAGGATATAGAAGATTTAATAAAATTAAGTGACTTTGTTGTTCTCTCAATCGGGGACATAATTTTTTCACTAGGACGCATCGCTTCGATCAATACAAATGTGATAAATGCGCCAATTCGATTCGCTATTTTGTACAGTGCACCTTCTATATCATCACCTTCACTATTCAACCAATTAATTTGAATTGGATCTATTTGGAATCTAGATACACTACTCATAATTAACAGGTAGTTTAAAAAATAGGCCAACATTATCCAGTAATCATCAACCATATTATCTGGCACAAAGTATCTCTTCCTGATTTTAGTAATCCTCCCTTTTTCAAGTAACTCTTTTACCCATAAAGTAACCGTTTGTCTACTAAGGTCAGTTTCTTTGCTTATTTCTGTTATAGTAATTCCATTTCCTGAAGCAGAGCTTTTGGAGATAATTGTTAGGATAAGAAAGTCTATGTCCCAAGCCAATTGGATTATCCCAACCGCCGCTGCCAATTCCTTGACGTTTCAAGTGACAATGTAAAGGAACATTTCCGATTTATATTATATACAACCTCAATATTCTGCATGTCATCAAAATATAAGAATATTGTAGTATCAGAGACCAACTATAATATTCTAAAACGGCTAGGAGAAGCAGGAGAGAGCTTTAATGACATATTAACGGAAGTCCTGGATAGAGTTTCAAAGGTCCCATTAAATGGTGAATTAAATGCAGGCTAGTTCCGAAGTAATTGATACAGTGGCAGAATGCCTAACCGAAAAATGTTCTGACTGTACTGGGTTTTACATAAACAGATTATTTCAGCATCACTTACGGTGCATGCATGGATGTCATAAATTAAAGGCCATGATGTTAGGACAGGTTGGGCACCCGGAATCTAACATCAATTTGCACACACCCTCTTCCGTCAAAGGTGAACAGAATGAGCACTGATGATAGATTCTCTGAAGATGAAAATAAACATTTCTATCGAGTGAAACCTTGTGCTGAAGATAGGTCAAGAACACTTTCGAATTCAGACGTATTCGAGACAACAAATATCACACAGAGAACAGGAACAAAAGCGTACTCGGTTAAATATTCCATAAAGAACATGTGCAGCAGTATCCTGATTGAACAACGACAGCTTAAGATCGATCAAGTGGACTTGCACAGTCTTATTGATGACCTATACAAGCAGTTAGATGACAAGTGGATACAAGATGGTAAAGATCACTTATGGATAAACAAGTATAGAGAGCAAGCTAAAGTATGTATGCTAGATCTATATGAAGTCGGCCGCGCAGAACTCCTTATAGATCCCTCGGATTTGCATGACAAAGCCAGATCACAATTCTATGAATTGTATGAGGACTCTGCAGAGTATGTAATGAGAGAAGTTATCAGCAGGATATTTGCTAGCATAGGGGTCCCGGACTTTAAGTTGACACAGAAATATTGTGTGTTTTAGCAC
>DATBGR010000473.1:0-16205 GCA_036557905.1 Nitrososphaeraceae archaeon
TCAAAAGTGCCTAGTATATTAGGCGAATTTTCTCGTTTGGGTGTTCCTTCTATTTGGACTTCCCACTTTCCTGGCAATCCAAAAGAGGCACTTGCAGAAAATTCATCCGGTGTGGATGTAATATGTTTAGTGTCAACTTCGATAGGTCCTATGCCCTTATCAGTCTGGGTAAGCCTCATTGTTGCTGAATTCATGTCAATCGGAGTCCAAGTTGAATTTAAAAATCTGATTTGGAAATTGTTACTGCCTGGTTGATATGGATCTACAGAGAGGATAATTATGTCTCCATCTTCAGTAAAACTGGTTGAAGTAAATGGTTTGTTACTGGTTTGAGCTAGTAACAACTGACCATTTTGAACTTGCTGCTTTTGTTGCTGTATTAGACTTTGGAATTCACTATCAGGCAACCCACTGTTCACCATGACTGCCACAGCCAATAGGAGGGCTATACCAACCAAGGCTTCAATTTTAGTAGTCCTATTGAATATAGATATCGATGTTTTGTTCATTTTCGATGAGGATTTGAAATGCTTTATTTTACCTGTACTGTTTTCATTCTCACTAGACTTAGTTACTCTCTTGATTGAATTCGAATCAGAGCTCAAATATCCCTTAATTGTTCTATTGCTCTCCTCAATTTTTATGTTGTTTCGGTCTTGAATCGCTGTGATAGCTATCATTGTTGATTCCTTTAGGGCTTGAGGATAGATTTTTACCTGATTGTACCCTCCGATAGCTATCATTACCGCAGCAAGCGATAACTTGACAATCAGTACTTTTCCATAGAAGGAAACTAAGGTCAATGCTAGGTTACTTTCTAGAATGTATAACAAAAATGGTCCCGTTATCACAATTA
The DNA here is from genome assembly GCA_036557905.1 of Nitrososphaeraceae archaeon. Taxonomy (GTDB): domain Archaea; phylum Thermoproteota; class Nitrososphaeria; order Nitrososphaerales; family Nitrososphaeraceae; genus JARBAU01. The sequence goes on from DATBGR010000473.1 coordinate 857, forward strand.
CCCCAAGAACCGTTACTGGGATAGTAGAAAATCTAGGTAGTAATATCGATAGGACGGATGCCTTTATCGGTTCTTCCAGATTTGCCTTTTTTATACAAGGTGCTATTACAAAAGCAAGGTATATTAGACCACCAATCCAAAGCGAAGCACCAAAATTATGTATAAAATCGATAAAGATAGATGTGAGTGCGTTTCCAGACACAGCCGCTCCATGACTAATTAAACTTGTAGTAAATAAAGTGAGGGTACCAAGTACTAAATAGCATAAGATCACCTTTCTAGTGAGGTGAATCGACGAAAAGCGATATTCACTAGTTTTATTCTTATTTCCTCGGTTCTTTATTGTATTGAGCTTCAATAAGTCTTGCTTATAACAGAATAGGATGGAGATACCAATCAATATCAAAGCAAGTACGGTCCTTATGATCCAGACGCTTCCGAACTTGGTAGAAATAGCATCACCAATTGTTGCATTTATAGATGACGCTTGTACAACTATCATTGCAATATCAGAAAAAATTAGAACGGTCGAGCCTACAAGCATCAAGACATAAAAGCTGCGATCAATTCTGTACTTCGTTCCAATAAATGCTGTAAATAACCAACCAATCTTGGCTAGTGGTTTCCAGATCCATAGAGCCAGAAACGCTCCTCCCACTATGATTACCTGGCCAACAAAGGAAGGAAATCTTGCTAGAGCGTCAGGTACAGATAGCTCTGATCCTGCGCCATTAGTTGAGGATGCAGTAGCCGCGGGGATTACCGCCTTACCAACGCCAAATACAAATGCGTTATCGGTTACATGTCCATCTACTTCCGATAGCATCTTGGTAGATACTGTGTAGACTCCATCTTTTAGCGATGCCGGTAGAGAGACACCCAAAACAGTATGGTCTCCCTTTACGTAGTGTACATCTTTCTTGTCGACTTGTTTTCCTGTGGAGTCCAAAACTGAGATCTTACTATATCGTATGTCTACAGGTTCGCTTAACGTTACCTGTACTGTTGATGGGGGACTTTTCAATAATTGCGACGGTGAGGGACTGCTATCTATTACAAATGCATGTCCATATGTTTTCTGAAGGACAGATGGAGTGATAGCTAGAATTGTAATTAGAAGAGACATGACAAATACTATCATCAAGCCAAAAAAGTAATTCGTGCATTTACATGACTGGATATTGCCTTTATCAGTCATATTCTGGACCCCGCAATTATGTAGAATTCTTTGAGATTTATAGTATTGGAGAATTTATTCCAAACATTCGACGAATGAACCAATATATTTATAGGATGAAAAAGCTCGATCTTTTGGGAGGTCATATTCATTAATATTTGTTACATTTTAAACAGAGTTGTTATTTGCCTGTTTGCAGGCGTTTGCAGTCTTTTAATAGTATCTTCTTTTAGTGCTAGGTTTTCATCCAATATGCTAGTCCTTCCTGTATACGCACATATAACAAAACAGGTTGGAAATATGAAAATCACAGTAGGTTGGTCTGATGAGCCACCACTAACAGGACAAGTAAACAATATTATTGTAGCCGTAAATAAAACTGCTGCTGGTGGACACGAATCACCAGTAATTGATGCACTTGCTGACCTAGATATAAAGTTAAAATACGGTAGCATTACAAAATCTATAGATTTTATTCCCTCAGAACAGGCCGAAGGGCTTTACGAATCTAAAACAGTACCTACTAGAGTTGGCTCTTATAGTCTTACCATGAATGGCACCATTCAAGGAGAAAAAGTGTCAAATATAGAAATACCGTTAGATCTTGTAGAATCGACACAAAAGATCTCATTTCCAGATGCTTCTACCCCTAGTGTAATCAATTCAGGTACACAGTCTGCAACTAACAATATAGGTCCTAAATTACAGACAATAATTAGTGGCATGTCAAATGATGTACAATCGTCCAAAACAGACATCCAGTCATTGGCCAAGAATATGGGAGGTATTCAAAAATCGATTACAGAGATTAAAAGCTCTGTAGATCGCTCCTATATGATTGCAATGGTCGGCATAGGTGCAGGTATTGCAGGTATCATTATGGCAGCTGTGTCTTTATCCCGCAAGCAGGTACTTGGTTTTCACTGACTTAAATTGCATATTTCGACGAATTGCCCTTTATGATTTCAATATTATAAAATACATTCATCTGATTTCAGAACCGCCTTCTAATCCGATTTGTTCTGATGCCCAAAACTTAATATGTCGCTAGAGATATTACTAGTGATATGAAAGAAATTGTTACGAAATGGCTAGGGAAGGTGGGGAGCTCCATACCTAGAGGATTTTCTAGATATTACATTTTAAATCTTTTGAAGGAAGAACCTATGTCAGGAAAGGAAATTATTAACAGGGCCAGTCTACAGAGCAGTGGGAAGTGGAAGCCTTCTCCAGGGCTAATATACCCAATATTAGGAAGACTACTTCAGGAAGGGTTAATCAAGGAAGAAGGTGATGGTAGATATAGGATTACGCCCAAGGGGGTTGAAATGGCTGCTGACATTGATTCCATAGGAAATATTGTAAGAAAGCAGCTTGATGTTATGCTTAAAGTTGGCGGTACTGGCAAATTCATGGCCCAGGATTTGATTGACAGAGCTTCTACTATTGGATCTGCCATAAGTTCAAATTTAGATAAGATGACTGCCGAAGAACGAAGCAAGTACAAGCAAGTTTTGGCACGAGAATTGCGTAAGGTAGAGGCCGACAAAGACCGTGATGAAGGTTCACTAAACGTAACAGGGAAATCAATAGATGTTGAATAAATTTCTCTAAAATCAAAGTACCGATACATTGTTTCGACATGGTTTCAAATGCCTAGATCTTCCATAGTTTCATCATAAATATGTGTCTGTGGATTGGTGTCCTACAGTTGGCCCATTGAATAATGATTGCTTTCCTCAATCTGACGTTAAAGAAGACCAGGCCAAGAAAAACCATCGTGACTGGTTATCTCATCATCTATGATTCAGAACATATTCCTTTCTTCTTAATTTTTATAACATGTGATGAGTCAGGATGAGTCTTGTTCTAATGGTCAAATTTGGTACTTCCCAAAAAATGCTTTTCATACTAAAGTCATACTTGAAATTTGGTGTAGCAGGGATAAAAAGAGATTTGTACGATCATCGATATAGGCTGTTTGAGAAACGACCAACTTGTCAACAAGACAACAGGTTGATGATATTGCAGAAAAGCTAAATCCTCTACTGCAATTGAAAAATCGTCTTAATATCGGAAAATCTTTTTCTTAGAGTTACCATACTTGTGCCTGCAGCGACTGCAATTTGCTCCTGCGTTATTCTTTCCCCTTCTATTATACATGCAGCATAGAGCACCGCAACAGCCAGCGCGTTCGGGTGTTTTCCTAAAGCCATATGATCTTCAGTTACTCTGGCCAACATATCGAGTGCTCTTCTATACGCTCGTTCACTGACTCCAGCTTTACTTGCTATCTTGGAGAGATAACTACTAGTATGTACAGCTGGGAGTGTTTGGAGTTTTAGATGTCTAACTAGTAAACGATAACATCTACTCACAAAAGTGAGGTCACTATTTATGACTTTGGAAATTTCATCAAGGGTTCTGGGCACTCTCATCTCTCTGCAAGCTACATATACAGATGCAACAACCATTCCTTCAATTGATCTACCCTTTATTAGATTTTTATCCAATGCTTTTCGATAATAATACGCTGCTTTTTCGATCGTCGCATCAGTTAAGGAAGCTTTGTCTTTAATTCTTGTCATAATTTCAAATGCATTATTTAGGTTTCTTGCTGATCTCTTACTATTGAATGTAGAAATCCTATTCCAGCGGCGCATTGCTTTTACTTTGTTAATCTGTTCCTGCGTGAGTGCTGTTCCGTTTGCATCAACATTCAACGCAGATATAAATGTAGACAGACCCATATCGTGAATAGCTAGTGAAGTAGGCATTCCTGTTCTCTCTTTCAATTTTATATCTTCAGTTTTATGGATTCTCCATTCTGCCTCTGAAGACTGCAAATAGTCATTTATCACCATACCACAATTACTACAAACAATTTCACCAGCTTCTACATCAAAGACAGTAAGGTTACTATTGCATAGTGAACAAATACTCTTAGAATCAGAAGTGGAGCTTCCGTATACGTGCATCTTTTCCTTGTGTAAATTTTGGTGTTCCGCAGATCTTTGATATTTACCGGATTTTTCGTCACATAATGATGATCTGTTATACACGAATCTATATACCTATTACTATAATGAAAATGTTTGCTTTTAATTTTAGCCATACACATTTGGTAATGTATTCCCATCTCTAATCATGCTACTGAATCATATTTCGGTTTTTCTACAGGAACCACATAAATGAATATGTCAAATCGGAGTGCAATTGTAATTCGTGATCTCAAGTTTTAAATTGTAATCCACAATTTATTCCACGTACTAGCAATATACTTATGTTCAGAGTATTTTTGGAAATTACTAATCCACATAATTAAGAGTTATACAAGTTATTTCCCGATCAAAAGCAAAATCAAAATCGACTCAATGCTTAATATCGTATTGAGATAACTTACATGAATATTGCTCACTTAATATGTTACCAGAACCAAGAACAGATATATAATAAACAATCTCTTTATCTTAGATAGAATAGTTGTACGTCTACGGCTACATATGTGTAATTAACTTCATTAACTACGATTCTACTATGTATGTTCTAAAATGCAGCTGAATGAACAACTATCCGGAATACCAAATACACTAATACTATTTAGTGGATTGGAATTATGTGAGTCAAAGACTTTGCACCCTCACTGTTAAAGATTTATCAAAAAAAATTGAATTGTTAGAAATATCGCCTATAGAACTTGTGGAACACTATCTTGATAAGATTAAGAAATTAAGTTGCATTTTTAATACCTTCATCACAATCTCGGACGAAAATAAAATACGTGAAAACGCCAGAAAAGTAGAGATGGATATCAAACGTGGACGATACAAAGGTCCGTTACATGGTATGCCTTTTTCTGTTAAGGATAACTTCTTTGTAAAGGACCTTAGATGCACCGCTGGCTCTAGAATGCTTTCAAGTTACATTCCTTCCTACGATGCGTTTACAGTGAGGAAATTGAAAAAATCTGGGGCTATTCTAATTGGCAAAAACAGCTTAAATGAATTTGCAGCCGGGATCACTGGTGTAAATCAGTTTTACGGTGACACGAGAAATCCTTGGAATAGATTAAGAATATCTGGTGGGTCGAGTGGAGGTTCTGCTGCAGCGGTTTCAAGTGGAATAATTCCCCTGTCGCTAGGCACTGATACTGGTGGTTCGGTAAGAGTTCCATCCTCTTTATGCGGAGTAGTTGGGTTAAAACCTACCTTTGGGCTAGTCAGTAGACACGGTGTTATACCACTATCACCGTCATTGGATCATGTTGGATTTATTTCAAAAAGTGTTTGGGGCGTAGCTGCATTACTAGAATTTACTGCTGGATGCGATCCTCTTGATCCGGCAACGGTTCAAAGAAGGCAGCTAGCCTATACAGAAATCATCGAAAAACCGATCGTCGATCCGATATCTATCGGAATACCGAGTAATTATTTCATGAACTATTTGGATCGAGATGTTGAAAGCTGTTTTTATAATTTTCTAGATCGAATAAGGCCGTTAGTGTCAAAAATAAGCCATATTAATTTAAATAATACTGAACATTTCTTTGATACTTGGAAAAAAATAAGGTTAGCTGAGGCCTCGGAGATCCATCTCCAAATGTGGAATACTCGGTTACTAGACTACAGTAAAGACGTTAGAAAACAGCTAAAAGAGGGTGAAAGAATATTGGCATATGAATATTTAAATTCGAAAAAAATACTTAGTGAAATAAGAACTGATTTTTCTCGAAGATTCTCATCTGGACATTTCGACATTGTCGTAGTTCCTACTACAATAATTGCGGCACCTTTATTTACAGAATTGGTAAAGATTCAGGTCGATAATAAAGTTTTGAGAACAAGAGAAGCTTTACTTAGAAATACAGTTCTATTTAATAGTATCGGATTGCCCGCTATTAGCATCCCGATTGGCCTGACAAGTTCGAAGATGCCAATCGGGGCTCAACTGATAGGTCGTGAATTCGAAGAGACCAAGCTACTTTCCTTAGCTTATTTATATGAACAGGAGAATGATGATATGAGTAAGTTAGTATTACCATAGCCATAACTTTAATTCTTTAATCTATAAGATCCTTTAACAACTAAATTAGTGTTTTCTTATTTAACGCATATGATAAATTTAGATTACTTTATGATCTATAATATCAGAATAATCAATTTGAACATATTAATCCCATAATATACCACACTTAACACATGATTCCGTCCGCGATTAAAAAGCGAGATATGAAAATTAACGACAAATATTACTAAATACACTAAAGGAAAAAAAATGAACAAATTGTCACTCCAATAAGTACAATATTTGTAGCGAAGTGCAAAGCGTAAGCGTGATTGAGTCCGTACTTGTTGTAAATATACTTGTAAAAAAATCCCAATGGCAATAGTATGAATACTGCACTAAGCGACACCCCCATGAGTAAATGCAAAAATCCCCACAATACTACGCGTTTTAAATTTTTTCTGAAATAATATTCTTCGAAATAATTTACGTGGATCAGCATGTACACAAGCAGGGGAACGAATGGAATTATACCAATTAGACCTTGATGAGCCAATGGGCCTGCAGCAATATTGTAGCCAAGCCATGAAAGATTCAATATTGGAAAATGGAATAGAAGAGGCATTACTAAAAACACATATCCTAGTAGTGCCACCACAGTTAATGGAAGGAAATAGAGGGTTCGAATTCCCGAATGCAAATCAGAAATTCTCCTTCTTGTTTCTTTGACTAATAACAGGGAGGGTATTAAAAGAACAACATAAATTATAGTAATGTAAATGTCCTGCAATTAATAATTAAGTTTAATAGTTAGATAGGGCATATGAACTTACGCGTAGGTAATCTGCGGAATACTTATCAATCTACATGTTATGGATAGCAAGCCGAGTATGAAAAGTATAAAATAATTTACCTTCCGTGTCCACATAGAATATGCGAGGCAAATAGTCGTATAATATCGGTTACTAATCAAAAAAAATAGTGCATTCTCTGATGTAGCATCATCTCTTCATGATTCTGAAATGGGGTTCCACAGTGAGCGCATATAAATATGCCCAGCTCCTCTATGTCTCCAGATTTTAGAACAGCAATTTCGTATTCGTCTATCATATTTTCTACAACACTGTATCCTACTGTGTTACTCATTACTAGAATCTTCTCTAATGTCTTTATTATTTTTTCTTTCCTCTCTTGAGGTACATCTAGAAAAACATTATCTACACCTTTATCATAACGATCATCTCTGGGAAGGGAAGAAAACTCTTGGCTATTCAAGATCGCAGATTTTAAATTAAGTGGAAGATGTGATAGATCGACCTTGACTACCATCAGAATTAATCCCTCTGCCATCACATTTATACTTATTTTATGGATTATGTCTATCATTACTTTGTAACAACCATTACACAAATACGTGTTTAGACAAAGCTTCGAGAAACTAAATATTAGTTATGACGTGAAAATCAAAGGCATTAGTTGATGTCAATATAACAAAGCTCTTGTCTTGCTTTGATTGCGTCACTATTACAGCACGACTTAACAAGTAATCAAGATCTAAAGCCAATGATAGGTAATAACCACAAAATGCTGGTCTCATTACAACAAAGAGAATCTGATATATGGCCGAGCACGATAAGACGAATTTTAAAGATTAGAATTGTTGGGATTATCAGTTTAGACATGATACTTTAAACAACATTACTGCTAAGTTCCTTGTGAGAAACAATGCTTATTATTTTTCTGTAATATAATTGAACAAACCTTAAGTACTTTGTAATATCATGCAACGCACATATTATCTATATTGGACCAATATTTTGATACCAAGGTATTTGAAATAATGGCGCAATCAGAGCTAGTCTCGCAAATATCAGCAAGTTCGCATTGTTCGTCTTCAGGATATTTGCACATTCCCATATGTCCGTAGATACCATCATATTCCGGATTTGTCACTATTTCGACAATTTCGTGAGTAAATGTTAATGTGATCTGATTTATTTCATTAAAATTTATTATATATCCGAACGGTATTGTGACAATAATATCCTGATCATTATTACGTAATTTATAGCTGAAAAAATCGTGCCCACCATCGACTATTTCCGGATTTTCACAATCCAATTTCATATCCTCTGTAGGTATTAAAATAAAGGCAGTATCAGGATCGTAGGACACAGTTTTATTTAATATTAGGTACTCTATAGCATTTTGCATGTGCCGATCCGAAAATGAACTCGGAGCTTTAGATACGGTGTTAGTTACTGTCTTGAGTAACGATGGCTTGTGAATATTTCTGTATTGATTCAGCTTTGCAAAATAATCACTAACGATTATCTTACCCAGTGCGGCTTCTATTTGACTCCTAAATATTCTTTTGGCTGAGCTAGATTCCCACTTCTTTCCCCAAAAAATAACCTGTATCTTTGAAGATTCCAAAACTCTGCCTCCGTGATCATCCACGTATTCTTTTGAACGCAAGTAGTATCATAACTATTTATATTAGATTATAGGCTTTATGGTGAGTATACCTAGGTATTAATCGAGAATGAGACTTGCTTTAATCTTACTATGACGTACGCTATGTCTAGATCTGCATCTTGACTGCATCTACCACTTTAGTTTGGTTTGGAATTCTTTACCTAAATACACCTAAATCAAAGGTACCGGGAACTATATTCGATAATTTGATATCAGTAGTTCGGTATGTCCACTTCGTTTTGATGCATTCGAATTTATAGCTCTCGTGGTACTAATCTTTTTAATATACTTATAGTTCTGGTATAATTCTTTGATAAGTGGTGTGTGAGAATTGCTTAGAAGGATTAAACATTTTCTTTCGTCGAGTTTCTTGAATAATTCTGCAAGCTCGCATTGATCTTTATCATTAAATCCGGTATAAGTGTAGCCTGTAAATCTAGCAGTTGCACTCATTGGATCATATGGTGGATCCAGATACACAAAGTCGCCTTCTTTAGCATTTTCTAACAATATTCGTTTATAGTCGCCGAGTTCTATGCGAATATGGCGATCCCGAAGAACATTGCTGATGTTTCGAAGATTCCCAAGATCGCATATACAAGGACTTTTGTATCTGCCCATTGGCACATTGAACCTACCCTGTTTGTTAACTCTGTATAGACCGTTATAGCATGTTTTATTAAGAGTGATAAATCTCGCAGCCCACTCAGCTTTATTAGAAGTTGGAGTAAAACTATCTCGCAAATAATAATAAAATCTTGCAGGTGATATCTTATAACTCTGTTCATATGTAGTTAAAATCTCGATAAGCATTTCCACGTTTGATCTTGCAACATTATATGCATTGATTAGTTCTTCATTTAAGTCAGATAGAATGGCACCAGTATGAATTCTGTTTTTGTTAACCATATGCAAAAATACTGCACCCCCACCTAGAAACGGTTCGAAGTATCTGCCAAAATATTCTGGAATCGTTTTGTCTATTACAGAAAGCAATTGCGATTTTCCGCCAGCCCACTTTACGAATGGATATAATTTATCGAACTTCAAAGGGAGGATCTCAATTGATTGATTCATATCTTCATCTGCCCATTAATCCACTTACCCTTTTTTTAGGTTTATTTGTTCCATAATTCATAGGCAGTAAAGAACTAATACTAAAATATAAGTCGTAAAAATTTCATTTCCACCATAATGGATAACAATTGTTTGTTAAAATACCAGTTGTATACGGTTGTCTTAATGATTATCTATTACAGATAACATGATCTACTATCGAAATGGGCGCTATAGATAAAGTCATGGTGGATACTCAGGCTGCAGCATGACTGAAATATTCCAGAATCGTCCTATTATGAGTACACTCAATAAAATATGCTTAAAATATTTAAAACTACGCGGGTGGGCAATCTACGGCTCAGCAGATGTCAATAATGTTTGTAATTTGCATTGAAGTCATTGCAAGACAAGATCAATAATAACAAGCTTGTTGTAATAATAGTAGTAATCATAACAATGAGCGAATTTGCCTACTTTCGATTTCGAAGTCATAATATGCTAACTTTAGAAGAAGAGCAGCATAAGGATGAGATCGTTGGGCTAACAGAAGAAGTTCTAGATGCAAAAGGTATGGAATGTGACTCTAAAATATCAAAGATTTCTGAGGAACAATTAAGGGAAATACTTGAAGAAGTAAGGAAATTACGAAGGAGAAGAAAAAGAGTGTTCTCATCAGCTGATGATAGTATAGAAGGAGTAGAACATCAGAATGAAGAAGAAAGCCCATATATCAGATAGTGGTCATATATCCTAAAGTGGCGTCTGAATTATAGATGGTAGAAAGCCTTGCAAATCGTTGGGTTTTGACTCTTGGCTTAACTACTTTATGTTTTGGAATATCTTTAGTTGTATTGCATATTCCAATACGAACAATAGGCATATTCTTTGCATTAGGAATACCTTTGATTTTACTATGGCTATATGTTAGTGATAAATCAAGACGAGGACAACACCAACTACAACAACAATGTATATGTTCTATCTGTAATCATGAACAAGCAGGAGTATGTCTGAATCAAATATGTGCATGTTGTACTATAATGAAAGATAATAAGGTAGTTGGACATTCTATTAATCCATTGCAATAGATAGTAATATAGATAACTATACGATTGTCATAAATATGCTACCACAATCAATACTAAGAGCGCGCCTATTCCTAACGAGTCATTAAACATGGTGTACGCTGATCTCATAACTTAAGGTCAATGAAAGGGTAGCTTATAAAATATCTAGACATGTTAGACTAAACAGACTTATCATCGAATAGTAAATCTAATCTTGGTAAGATGGATAATGCCTAGATAACGGCTCCGTAGTGATTCAAACGCTGTTACTATTGAGTACTGAAGTAGATAATAAATTGGGACAGGACAGTCAATCCTTTGCTTTATTGTAGTTATTAAATGGTAAATTCACGTATGATGACCAGATAGCTCATCTGTATGTGTGTAACCACCAATCTAGTACATAGTCAAACATCTGCATCAGCATACATGATCCTAGATGATTGGGTCATCTATTTTCTTGGCGCTATATACAGCTTAGATATGATACAGCATATTGTAGTAAATTGTCAGTTATTGACTTACGGGAACGAACTGTACATTGGAATAATAATACTTCAGATACTCAGATATCGATCGATCATGTGAATAATCATAGAAGATGATATTATCAGTTATTAGAATACCAACCTATATGACGAAATGATTGGTCATAAATTAGAAAAAATATAGCCATACTTACATCATTTTTATAATCATACTTAACCATGTTATCAACATACAATACTAACTGGATTCATATAATTTTGGCAGTTACTCAATGCGGTCGTTAGAACGAATCCATGCCATGCCACAGGCGTGAATATTGTCAATTGTCAATAAGACTGAGGGATTCATATAACGATCGTTTTTGAAAAATTATTTAGGTTTTTTAAATATATCCTTAATTGGCCACTAATCCGCATTTCTTTTATTAAAAGTGTATGGGACATTGACTTGTTTATGTTATGTCAAAAACTTTTACCAATCTTCTTGAATTGGATTAAATACTTTATATGCTATTTGAGTTACTAGTCTTAATACTGTCAACCCAGACCTTTAGAAATTCATTATATGCATTAATCCATGCAATATAATGAGCTTGCCAAAACCTTATTCCAATGACGAATGTATTTTTATAGTAATTATTGAGCAAATTGGAAGATTCTTCGTTGTCGTTGCCATCGAATTTATCTGATTCAACTAAGTGACCTTGTTTTTCAGATTCTTTGTACACCTGAGTAATATTATCTAGTTTTACATTCTGTGTAGGCATCATGTCCGCTTCTATTAATCCTCTTGCACTAGGATCTCTTTCTTGTAAAATCGAATCGACCATAGCAGAAATATTATTAGGATTAGGATCTGTGGTTGTGTTTAGATTAATTTCACGATCTATTTCTTTAGTGGTGTCTTTGATAGTTATATTCGAAGGATCTAATTGCAGTTCTCCTTCCGTATCGGAGAATACCCTTATTGTCTCATCTGGCGACATATCAGCTACTTCTTTCATTTCTGACATGGCATTATCTCTAGACGAATCAAATACTTCCGGTAGAAGTGATGACGATGCAGGTAATGTTGGTGATGATGAATTCTCTTGCTTTTGATCCATCGTTCTAATCCTTTTCTTGTTTTCTCCTAGCCCCATGCTCGTATCTATATTTCTATTAATCTCCTTATTATCAGTTTGATCGTCGCAATTACTTTTTTGATAATGTTTAGTGTTTGATTTGATTGATCTATATGCAGCAGAAGTTGCAGTTCGTTTATTCTTTAGATTAATAGTATTCCATCTCTTATCCTTGAGCCTTTTTTGTTTCATAATAAAATAGATACTTTTTATCCCTATTCTACTTATAGGATTAATACAGTGATAAGAGCGAATAATTAATAATAGTTATTTGAGAAAGTAGAAGTATAAATAGTAAAAAAATCTGATAATACACAATTTCTGATAAGAAATAACATGTTGAATGAGATATATAACTTAGAAAAATCGCTGTTTTTATGTATGAGGTGATCCTTCAATATTTTATATTTAGTTGTATGGTTTTAGCGAATTCTCATTGTAATTTAGGTTTGTGTGTCTTTCTATCCATCACACATAATTAATAATTTTCGCCATTACAATACATTATTCGGCTTATAAATTTCAATAGATCTTCATTTGTCACAGGCTTTTGAATTATGCAATCATCTGTTATTGAAGGAAATATTTGAATAGTCTCCATCGTTAATTTCTCCCTTTAAATAGTGTACACAAAAAGTTATACACTGTGCTAAGATTATTTGAGGATGAGATAGAAAGTAGCTTATGACTAAACAAGAAGGAGACAACGACAATAACAACAACAAATTCAACTCTACTAGCCCTTTTAAACCCAAGGAACAACGACAGATAGTATTGAATTTGTACAATTCAGGTATTGAACTTGATGTTATAGCTTATCAATTAGATATTAGTCAAGAAGAAGCTAACGGAATCATAAAAGAAGATGAAGAAAAAAGGAAAGAATTGGAAATGAAGCAAAAAATATTAGATGCTTCTCCTTCTATGGGTAGCTCGTTTTATCTTGATGCAGTAGTTAACATTGATTTAGCCATCAAAAATGCTCAAACTAGAATGTGGAAGGCATTAAGATCTGGACCAGAGTTTAACATCTCTACTGGAGGAACAAATAAAGTTTTAAATCGATTTTCTAAATCTAAGATTACTTTTGTAATTTTGCATATCGACCTAGTAGGTTCTACTCAATTATCCATGACACTTCCACTTGAAAGGCTTACAACTATAATACAAACATTTAGTCAAGAAATGTCTATTGTTATAGAGTTGTATGGTGGACATGTCTTGAAGTATATAGGTGATGCAGTATTAGCATTTTTTGTGACAAAATTAACTAAAGATGGTTACGGCAATAATAACTACAATTATGAGGAAGATATTAACAATGACGGAGGTTTCCAAAATCAACAAGAGAACAAAAGGTCAGAGTATTACTATTTACCATGTATTAATGCGATTAATTGTGCGAGATCTATGATCAAAGTAGTCAAAGAGGGTATTAATCCGATTCTTAATCAATTTGACTATTCAGATATAAGTGTGCGTACAGGAATAGACATCGGAGAAGTTGCAATAATACAATATGGATGGGATATTCACACAATGGATGAAGATGTAGAAGGAAAACAAATAATATTTAAAGAACCACACTATGATATTTTGGGGCATACTATTAATGTAGCAGCAAAAATGACAAGTCTGGCGAAGCCTAATGGTTTTACCATAGGTCAATCAGCATATAACATTTTAAACGAAAAACAAAAATCGACTTTTGAGAAATTGAATGTCAGTCCCAATATTTGGAGTTATCTAAACGAAAAAACAGGGAAAATGTATCAAGTTTACAGTAGCACAGCCTAATCAAAAAGTAATAATCTTTAGCAGACTTTACAGATCATATATCATTTTTCTTCCATCTATATTTACCACTTACATCATGAAGTATGGAGAAGTAGATGTCAATTTTACAATATACGTTCTTGTTCGGAGTTTACTATAAGATAACAATAGGCTACAGACAATATTACTGGCTTGAGAATTCATTTAAATACAAATCCCAACGCAATAACTCTCGCCAATCAATATCTTGAAGTCAGCTGATATATAAAAATGCATTCATATTGAAATAGAATAAATAGACTACAAAGTCGCAATTATAGATCATCGCCACTAAGTCTGAGATAGCAAATGACAACAAATACAATCATGAGTAGATCGTTCATAGATTTCCTAAATACAATTTATCTGATTTGATTTGGATTACACTGGGCCATTGCGGTTCTATATACTGGCGCAAAAAAGATTCTGAAAAAGCTGAGATATTCCATAAAATTGAACCATATATAACATTCTAAATGTCCACCAACTGGAAACACATGGTGCTGACATACAAATCAAGGTGAAGGAATTGGAGGAATTGAATCTGTTATTAAGACAGTGCGATAAAGTAAAGGATGATGCTATAGCTCAACTATCAGATCAACTCGTGTGTCTTTATCAGCTAGATTACAGGAAATTGGGAGAAGACAGGATATACGAACGTTACATAATAGAAGCCGAACTTGGAAAGATTTTTTCAGTAGTTTAATAATAATATGACATGAATATTGTCTACATTGTACTAGTAAATCATAGTTTTATTGATGATGAATTTATTGATAATTTTCCATCCAGACTGGATTATGATATTGCTGCAGCTGTCTTATTTGCTCTGATGTCATATTATTATCAATATCTTTAGAATCATATGCGCATATACCAATAGCAGGAAAGTTAAATCTTTGTTCTAAACATGATTCATATTCGAGTAATTCTTTGATAAATCCCTTCTTGAAAAATGATGTCATATCTCCGAATATTCGTATTCCTAGCTTACCTCTGCTAAGACAGTTTTCTGCCAAAGTAGACCATAAGGCAACTGTTCGCGGAATATTTGGTATACCTTCAGGAAAATAGATTTCTTCCGTAGTTCTAATAATAATATCACCTCTTGACTCTAGTTCTGCAACATTTACT
>DATBGR010000474.1:0-3824 GCA_036557905.1 Nitrososphaeraceae archaeon
TTTTAACAGTTGTGAATACGGCAGATGAATAGTCATGAGGTTTTAATTTGATGAGTGTTTGTCACTAGTTGTTTGATAACGATTTGGAATCGGTCCTCTAACCGTGTGAAGCTGATCATCGGCGGTGCAGATTAGATCTCAGAGTGTAGCTATCAGTACAGATTTCAGAGATAAAAGCTATCCAGCTCTATTTTTGTTCACCACTTTTGAATTGTTGATTCGATTTACATAGTATATAGAATCCAGACGCAGATTATGCTTAATTTCTTTCAATCTATCAACTATTAAAAGAAATATGCTGGTCTAATAAAGGCATTATTTCAACCCTTCAATTCACCAGTACATGTGTTTATATATCTTTAGGCTTTGTAGAAAACATCATCAACATTATCAGATTAGTTAGTCTGTGCATGTTATAGGTTATACACCTGAACGCTAGTTCCCTATTCTGCGTTCTAGTCAATCTAGACATCAGATGCTCTCCAAATAGTCTTTTTATTACGGAAACTATGGTCTCATCCTTGTTTCGTTGATTGTACAGCAATTTGGAGTAACCACTTTTCATCTGCTTTCTATACCTACCATGTGTTCTCCATATAGGTACATGTTCATTGCGAGCTGGGATTATGCTGAATGCATGCAAATCCTCTCTTACGAAAAGATGATTATCCTCACTATCATATCCCTTATCCGCTGTAACTACAGATAATGGAAGTATATTTGATGTCCTTGTTATAATTGGCCTGAAATCTATATTATCATGTCTTGTTGGAGCTCGTCTTATCTTAATCGTACAGATAATCTGTTGTAATACATCGGCTCCAATAGATAATTTTGCATATTTTCTCCTCTTTCCAGTTCGTTCAGTATAATATTGTGAAGCATGAGTTATCTTGAATCCTGTTGAATCTATTCCTACAAAGATATGCTTGGTACAGCCGCTTATTACAATGAATGAGGAGATTATTTTTTCTAGCAATGCATTATTGATTCTATCTGTAAACTTTTGCAATGTTGTAAAATGAGGGATGCGCGATAATCCTAGAAATGACCTTAGGTAACACGCCTCGAATAACCAATCCACAAACATTCTATAACTCTTACCTTCATACTGTCGGATTGTAATCAGAACTATGTGCTGCCATATTGTAAATATGTGATTGCTTTTCCTATTAGAAAATAGAGGAATCCGTGCATGCTTCAAAACACGGAACATAGTATCTGCAAGTCTAACGTAACTTGATTCTTTCAATAGATTATTGGTATTATACTCTTACAAAGCTTTGACTATGGGAGATGATTTCTACAGAGCCACTCTATTAATCCTCCTTTTATAGACTGAATCTTGTTATCTAATTAGATTCCTTACGTTCTTAATAATACCCGACTCTTACTTTCAAAGTACTAAGAATTGCTCAGCAAGAGGGTTACTGCAGTAACGACGATAGCCATCCTAGTCATTGCAGCAGCCTTCTTGATTGGCAAGAACATGGTAGCCGCTTAACAGGTTCCTAATTTTCTTTATATAGTTTTCATACCTCTGCCACCAGTGGAACCGGCACGCTTTGTGACTGCCAAAGGAGATCGTTTTGACTGTTCAAAAATGGACCGATTACCGAACTCAATAGCCAAGTCTAACGACTTCAGTTGAAAAATAGTGAAACGGGATTGAATCCTAGGAAATATAATTCCTATACTATTCAACGGCTCTTAACAGGCAAGTTCCTATATTGCTAATGGTGCTCGAGGTGAGCCCTGGAACGTCATTTAAATACTGTTGCACAATGGTGATTGAAGGGACTGGATCGCCTCCATCTGGAAACCCATTTGGAACTATACTTTCTAGGAACGTACACAATTGTTCAATTGTGTTTATTTGGACCCCAAAGTCTCCCATAGAGTTGGACTTAAGTATACCCTCAAAATCAGATTTCTGAGTATCTGTGTGACCTAGAAGCCATGCCAAGCCTGGTCTGCTTTAAGGAGGATCCATATAGGACAATGGAGCAGATATAATATATATTATATTATGCTGTTATGCGTATATACGAACTGCGAACTAAAAGTAAGAAGAAGGTTTCTTATTATATTGTTGCCTATGGCATCGATAATAGCGTTATCAATTACACTAATAGATGGTAGACCAATTATTCCCTCAGCAAACGCTCTAGCAATGTGTTCTGAAAAATATTTACCGTCATCATCGATTCATTCTAACGTTCTTCCAGTAATTCTAATACATGGATACAATGAACCACCTTCAGTATGGTCTCATTGGGAGGAACGACTTAGAAGTGATGGAATTCCCTTTTGCACTGTATATTATTTTTTTGGTCTTCAATTTCGTTATGATCAATGTGGTTCTGTTTTAGATCATTCTAATGATCTAGCTCAGATAGTTCAAGACGTCAGAAACTGGACACTAAATGACAAAGTAAATATGGTTGGTCACAGCAAAGGTGGATTGGATGCAAGAGTATATCTAGCTAATAGCGGCACCAATGCCGTTGCAAATCTAATAATGATTGGAACACCAAATGGCGGTAATCCTTTGGCAAATGAACTAGTGGCTGCGGCAGCAAAAACAGCAAGTATTTTCCTTCCAGACTTTGATTTGTTTATTAATTCCTCATGTCGACCTGCACTAGATAATTTAGCGATTGGTGCTGATGCTACCAAAGCAATGGAAAATGAAAGTACAAAGTATTATACTATTTATGGTGATTGGAATCCCTCTTTGCCATGTCCATTAATTGAGCACGAGAATGTATTATATCAAGAGCTAAAGCGATTGAATCAGATACCTAACGATGGAATAGTACCAGTATGGAGTGTTGAATCACATGCATTCTTGCCGCATTCTACCCTAATCGGACATACTCAGCATTGTCAGACAGGGCAATTGACTGATGAAGAATACAATATGGCAAAGACTAAAGTACTATTGACTGTAAAATAACTTCATAAAAGTTTTTGTACTTGCATCTAAGGTTCAGTTCGACAGGGAAAGCAGATAAAGAAAAAAACTTTAAGGCTTAGACCCCCATTATTATGATAGGATCAAGAGTCTACCGCATAGTTTGGTAAGTATCATTTAACACAGACGCATTATATTCGTCAATATTAAAAGTCAGAGGATGTCCCTGCACTATAAGGAGAAGCCTTTATAGAAACGACATAATCAAGATCTTGTATCCTTTTTAATAACTCCAAATTTAGTTTGTGAGTCACAACTATCTTAGTTCCACTGAGGTAAAAGCCTGGAGCCATTCCTGTTACCTTTATAATGATCTCTCTAATATCGTCCGTATTCTGTCCAGGTTTAGTGATTGTCTCAAGTGTATAGAGCGGATCCTTCTGTTTCTTTTCATGAATAATTAAACCAACCACTGTTCTTGGCTACATCCAATCCTTTATTAAGCAGAACTAGATTAGTAAGATATTGGATGTAGGGATATACGCTATGATGAACTGATATACAAATATTTTGGGTGTCTTAATAAATCAAATGAAATTATAACAACCCCCCTTTCATATTGCATACCTTTTCCTGTATATCTTTAGTTGGTTGGTTGGTTGGTTTACGGTTATGGTTATTCGCTTGCATTTCATGTTACTGATTTACCATATACATTGAGTTCATACACATTTAAATGGGTATAATTGTCACTTATTTTAGCTGGGATTAAGCCACCTTTTTCTGGAACATTCACTCCGTGTTTTTCTGAATCTATTTATCACAAAATTGTTTGCTCGCTCGCAATATTCGCGTTTACCTTTGCCTTTACCTGTTACATTATGCATCTGAATCTGGCATTACCCCT
>DATBGR010000475.1:0-3939 GCA_036557905.1 Nitrososphaeraceae archaeon
TTCTATAAATTTTAGAAAAATATTCGAAATTTCATGATATCTCGTCATTTCCTTATTGTTATCCTGCGATGTAGGCTGGCAAATAGTCTACGAAATAGGCTGTCAAACAAGCACGAAATAGCCTAGGAGAGGTTTCAGTCAGTCAGTCGTTAATATTAATTTTGTATTATCACGATTTTCACAAGTGAACACTGTCTTAGAATCCGTCGACCTATTGAATTATTATCGTAGAATGGTCGGAAGGATTGGCTACTTTTATAACCGTACGCATGTTATTTGTCTGTCCATTTATGAAAGTTGTGCGATCTATTGCGCTTACATTGCTTTTGACAATCTTGGCTCACGTTTTTCTGCATATTGCCTACGGTCAAAACGGCACGAATAGTACCGAAAGTTGGATAAATAGGCAAAATAATATAAAAATTCTATTTACCACAACACCAGTGCCGCCCACTAAAGGTACACCATGTGTGCTGAGATTTACTGTCCAAAATTTGGAGACAGGTGATCCTGTAACGAACGTATTAGCAAGAGTCGCAATATTTGGAGGGCCCAGTAATGAGGAAACGACATTTCTATTGACAAATATTTCGGCACCTGATGGTCGATTCTCTGTCAATGTCATCTTTCCCAACATAGGATCATATCAAATTATTACAAGATTAATGTCACATTCTCACGATGTTTCTTCTTTGGCATCGTTTACAGTTACCGTGCCTGCCATGCAACCTTTGAATATTTTTGGTAGAAATTTCATCATTTGGATTAGCTTACTAATCGCAATAGCAGTTGGGGTTGCTTTCTTTTTGATCCTAAAGAATACTATGAAGGCTGATAAGAGTCAGCGGATGTGATCTGTTTCGCTCTAAAAGTTAGTACTATGTTGACGTAGCAAAAGAGGTATTGTACTACCGTACCAATATTTTGTCCAAGTCATCATGGCTGCATGAACTTTAACCGAGTATCTTTGCCGCAAAATTCTTTGGACAGGTGACAGAGTATTCCATGGTTGAAGCGGAGCTAGATGGGGTACTGGTAGACTCATATTTGAAGGCCATATTCCCAGCTCTTTTTGTTTATCAAATCTTTGTTCTCCTATCTTATCCCATCCCAAACTCCGTGCTAGTACATGTTTCAAACATTTGAAGTTCTAGAAGGTTGCATCATTCTTCTTTACAAATACGAATAACAAGATGGGTTAGTATGGCTTAGCTCTATCGTTCAGATATCGTAAGTGTAGAACTCAACATATATCAATTAATTTTCGGATAGACTCTTAGTGGAATAGATAATAAAGTCAAATATCATCACAGTTTGAAATAAAACATATAATTATTCTAAACATCATCATGCATTTCTTTAAATGCATGAAGTACGCTACCAATTACATCTGACGTAATGATTGACAGATCCTAAAACACATGATAATAATGTTAGAGAGAGAACAGAGGTATTGTATGGAACTGATAACGTAATAAATAACGAATTGCGTTTTTTCTCTGAAACAAAAATTAGAATTGATACATGTATGGACTATACCCAACCAGTATTGGCTATTGGCACTAAAGCGATTAGAAAGTCATTTGTAGAAGCAAAAAGAAAAGGTGTACAATTAAGATACCTTACAGAAATCACAAATGACAATCTATGTTATTGTAAAGAGATCATGAGCATGGTCGACGAAGTTCGCCATCTGGATGGTATAAAAGGTAATTTTATGATAAGCGAAAGTGAATATCTTGCTCCCATAACTTCACGTCACAAGATAAAGCCGGCAGATACAATTATTTTTAGTAATGTCAAAGAAATAGTAGAGCATCAACAATATGTATTTCATACTTTTTGGGACAAGGCAATACCAGCTGTACAGAAAATAAGAGAGATTGAAGAAGGAATAGTTCATTACGATACAAGAATAATTAACGATAGTCAACAGATAATTAAAGAAATTCATCGTTTAATCGCTGACTCAAATGAGTTATATTCATGTCTAACAACCGGAGGAATAGAATATAGCTACAACCATTTTTTTGAGACAAAGAAACTATTGGACAGACAAAAGAAAGGAGAACATAAGGGTATTAAAGTCATAACCATTATCGATGAATCTAATAAGAAATTAGCTAAAATTCTTGTAGATGCCGGTATAGAAATAAAATATGTCAAAAATCTTCCACCAATAAGCTTTACTCTTTCGGATAAAGAAATTGCAGTCATAATCGAAAAGAGGGAAGCAGGTGGGTTGACTCAAAGTTTATTGCTTAGTAATGAACCTGCCTATGTGTGCCACTTTCATTCTATATTTGAAGAGTTATGGAAAAATGGAATCAACGCTGTAGACAGGATAAAGGATATTGAGGCTGGTGCTGACCTGGCAGATATCGAAGTTATTCAAAGCTCATCTAGAGCCGGAGCGTTATACTTGGAGCTTGTAAAGAACGCTAAAGAGGAAATATTATTCATCTTTCCTTCAAGCACAGCACTTGTTCGCCAAGAAAAATTGGGAGCAGTACCATTAGCAATAGAGGCAGCAAAGAAACGTGGAGCAAAAGTAAGAATATTGGTTCCCTACAGTAAAGAAGTTGAAGATAGAGTCAAGCTTATGGAAGCAGAACTAGGACGAAGGCCCATTTATAATGCTAGTATAGATGTTAGGTATACTGAACAAACGTCTGGGACAATGGCTACAATCCTAGTAGTTGATAGAAAGGTTTCACTAGTAATGGAGTTAAGAGACGATTCAACAACAACTTTTGATGAAGCAATAGGATTGTCGACATATTCTAATAGCAAAGCGGGTGTTCTATCATATGTTGCAATATTTGAAAATCTCTGGGTGCTGACTGAACTATATAAACAGGTCAAGGAAGCAAACGAACGCCTAACGCTTCACGATAAAATGCAACAAGAGTTTATCAACGTGGCAGCTCACGAATTAAGAACGCCGATACAACCTATACTAACCACAGTGGGCATTCTTCACTCAAGAAAGGGACATGTCAGTAATCAGCAGATGGATGATTCGCTTGAGATGATTCATAGAAATGCACAAAGATTGAAGAGATTGGCAGAAGACATATTAGATGTTACAAAAATTGAGACCCAGTCGTTGATATTGAATAAAGAACGATTGAATCTAAATGATGTAGTCATAAGTACCATTAAAGATGTTAAAAATCAAATTCAGGATAGATGGGGTGGTGAAGCACAAATATCGTATGAATCTAAGGGAGATGATACTATTTTCATACAAGCAGACAGGTACCGGATTTCTCAGCTTATTGCTAATTTAGTAAGTAATGCTCTTAAATTCGTCAAGCCACATGTTGGGCTCGTATCTATCAGTATAGACAAGAAGGAAGACGTCGTTGCTGTTGGACAACAAGTGGCTCTTGTCAACGTAAAGGATAACGGTACTGGAATAGATCCTGATATATTTCCAAGATTATTTGAAAAATTTGCGTCAAAATCCTTTAAAGGAACAGGTTTGGGATTGTTTATCTGCAGGAGCATTGTAGAAGCTCATGGCGGTAGAATATGGGCCGAAAATAATAGAGACAAGGGGGCTACATTTTACTTCACACTACCGATCCTACATTGTAAATGATAATAAAATGAGTATAACGTGTGCTACTGATAATGTCAATAAATAAGTACGATAAACAAAGAATTCTAATAGTCGACGATGAATCTGATATAAATATTGCTTTAAAGATGTATTTAGAAATACAAGGATTCCAGGTTGATGCATTTACTGACCCCGTTTATGCATTAGCACAATTTAAAGCTGGTTTCTATAAGCTATTAATCCTTGATATTAAAATGCCAGAGATGAATGGTTTTGAATTATACACAGAAATAAAAAAGAAAGATGCAACAGTAAAGGTATTCTTTTTGACAGCTCTAAGCGAGATACATGATTATGATGCATTCAAGAAG
>DATBGR010000476.1:0-13434 GCA_036557905.1 Nitrososphaeraceae archaeon
ATTCCGATTAACGACAATGCTGCGGATGTAGTCATTAGCAATTGTGTTATTAATTTAACTATCGATAAGATAGCCGCTTTCAAAGAAATTTACAGGATCCTAAAAACTAATGGTGGGAGAATGATAATATCAGATCTTGTAACAAGTAAGGAAGTCGACCCAGAATCTGCAAATTCGGAGAAATGGTGTAGTTGCATAGATGGTGCGTTAACAAAAAAACACTATCTTGATAGTATTAGAAAGGCTGGATTTTCTAACATAGAAGTATTGGAAGAGAAATTGTATATGGATGGTGATAATAGTGAAGGCAGACGAATTACCAGTTTGGTAATAAAGGCAGTAAAGACCTAAAGGAGAGAGGAGTTCGAATTATGAAATTTTT
This sequence comes from Nitrososphaeraceae archaeon, assembly GCA_036557905.1. Classification (GTDB taxonomy): domain Archaea; phylum Thermoproteota; class Nitrososphaeria; order Nitrososphaerales; family Nitrososphaeraceae; genus JARBAU01. The sequence continues at coordinate 383 of DATBGR010000476.1, forward strand.
ATTTGGCAGCAGTAGAAATAAAGCTAAAGAAAAGCTAACAATTCTTTTTGTATGCATCCAGAATGCAGGCCGTAGTCAGATGGCAGAGGGCTTTTTTAGAAAGTATGCTCCAGAAGATTATGAACCATTAAGTGCTGGAACTAAACCAACTTCAGAAGTCAATCCGCTCGCAATAGAAGCGATGAAAGAAGTGGGTATTGACATCAGCAAACAGAGACCTAAGGATATTACCGAGGATATGATGAGAAATTCGTCAAAGATAGTCAACATGGGATGTATGGAAAAGGACTGGTGTCCTACTGTTTTTGTTCCCAATCTGATTGACTGGGGAATAGAAGATCCAAAGGGTAAATCGATAGAAAAGATTAGAGAGATAAGGGATGAAATTGAAGAAAGAGTAAAGGGATTGATTGCTAGCTTACCCAAGGAAAAATAACCAATAGATGGCGCATGTCTCCATGATTCACAGATCTAGACCTGATTATCTAATTATCTTGTATAAACAAGATGGAACAGAAAACCTTACTAGCCAAAATAACAAATAGGTTAACTTCTAATCAGCGAATATTTTTTGCAGAAGTTATTGGCACATTCGTAGTAGTAGTTCTTGCTACAGGATCAGTAGTAATTGATGCTAGGTTAAATGGAATACTAGGTCTCCCTTTTATTGCATTTGCCCCATTTATCGGAGTTACTATAGGAGTCTACTTATTTGGAAAAATATCTATGGCTCATTTCAACCCTGCAGTTACAGTAGGTTTTCTAATTACTAAACATATAACAAAGATTCAGTTATTTTATTACTTTTCAGCAGAGATATTAGGTGCGTTACTTGCAAGTCTTTTTGTAAAATTCATAATAGGAAATCAAGCGAACTTGGGCGCAAATGCTCCGAATTATGCCTATCCAATCCCGACAATAATTGGAGTAGAGATAATTGCTTCTGCACTGCTAATGTCTGTAATCTATCTAGTTGTCTATACTAAAGGACTAAAGCGATTTGGTGGTATTGCTATAGGTGGCATAGTTGGACTAGATATATTCTTCTTAGCATTTATATCTGGTGCTTCGATGAATCCTGCTCGCTCTTTTGCACCAGCAATTGTATCTGGAGTATTGAATAATTTATGGCTATATTGGTCTGCAACATTTATAGGAACATCAATAGTTGCCAGTATTTTTAGAAAGGTGTTAATATCGAAGAAATCATAGTTCTTGTTATATTCTTGTTATATTCAACCAAATAAGAAGGTGATGAATACATAATAAATAGCAAGATTAGTCACCGTTACTATGGATCCAATTTTAAGAAACTCAGAATATGAAAATGCTTTCACCCCCCGGGATTCAGCAGCCTCTATAATGATGATGTTACTTGCGGCTCCAAATATCGTAAGGTTGCCCGCAATAGTGCTTGCTGCTGCAAGCATTACCCATTGAGAAACATCATCGGCATTAAAGCCATTACTTATCATTACATTATTGTAAAGAGCAACAAAAGGAACATTACTTAGTATCTGACTGAACGTTATGCTAGCAACCGAAATAATTGCATTACTTCTAATAGTATTGTGATCAGGAATAGGGTTTGGAATATTTGACATAATCTCAGGAATCAGACCTGATGTCCATAGAGCAGCCGTGAATACAAACATAGCAGCAAAAAATACTAAAACAGAATAATCGACATTATATAGCAATTCCCTACGTTCATTACTTAAAGCATAAAGTGCTATGGCTCCAAGAGCAGCAATTACACTTATATTAAAATATATAACATGAAAAATATACTGAAGAATTTCTGAAACTATAAATCCTGCTACAGTAAATAAGAGAATAATAACTGAAATTTTAGCAAGGTATGGATTAGTGATAGCATCAGTTGATAATGATAGTTCATTGTTGTTATCTTTCATAGCCATAATCTTATCACTGAGATTGACATGGTTAGGAACTTTTAACAATTCTTTTTTAAAGTATACCTTCAAAATAAAGTATGTTAGAAATAGATTTAGTAAAGTTGGTATAATTAACCACTTTACGAATGTTAAGAATGGCAGAGAGATACCACTTTGAATGGCTATCAACAGATTCTGAGGATTTCCAATGGGAGTCATGGCACTTCCTATACTAATTCCAAATGCAAGGGCAATAAAGAGAACTGTTGGTCTAATTCCTATTTGTCTTGATACATGTATTACAAGTGGTATCCCTAGTAAAGCAATTGTATCATTAACTAAAAATGCAGATAGAATACCTAATCCTATAATGAATACTAGTAGTATTGAATTAACATTATTATTTGCTTTAGATAACATCTTTGTTGCTACATATCTGAGCATTCCCGACCTATCAAGTGCAGAAACTATGCTAAACATTCCAAAAAGAAATATAATTACATTGAGATTGATTGCTTTAAACGCCTCTTCAATGCTAATGACTTGAAGCCCGACTAAAAGGCCTGCTCCAATCAGCATAGAAGTCCAAATTGGAATATTATATAGTTTACTTCTTCCAATAATAAGAAAGAATACAAGTGCAAGAACACCTAGTGCGATATATCCATTAGTAAACATCTTGCTTGCTCTTTCGTAGAGATCAATATAGTAAATTATGTATTATTCTTTCTTTGTTGCAAAAGGCCTGTTTTCTTATAAGACATCCATACGATATTTATGATGTTTATGGACTTTTTAATTTCATTATGATTAACGAGAGATTTCTAACAAGAAATCAAATAAATAACGAAATGATTTTGAAATCACGGGCAGCATCAAATTATTCAATGTCTTGCTCTGCATTCATCATATGTAAATATCGTATTGCTGGTCTCTTTATTGGTAGAAATTGTCTTAATATGTCAACATCATCTTCACATTCATCATTTTCTGATGGAATTAATCTAAGAAGACTATCTGAAGGAAAATTAGTATTATTTGGCATTATTGCAATGATAGCAGCATTTGCAATATTACTTATTTTTGTAAGTGGAGGAGGAGTGAGACATGTTCCAATTACTTGGAAGGAGAAAGTCGAAGCAACGATAGCCTTTAGAAACGTTAATGGAAAAGCGGAGGTAGTTGGACTAAAGGGAATAACCCAAATTAACCCTACTCTGGTGTCTAGAACTGGAGATACTGCTTATATTCTTACTATAATAAATCAAGATCTAGGTAGCCCACATATGTTCTATATCGATGGAATAAATGCTCATACAAAAATACTCAGGCCATGGGAAAATGATACAATAACAATATACTCAAAAAGTCAAGGAACATATAATTACTATGATCGACTGGATGCAGGTATCAATGGAACAGAAATAAAACCTCTCGGACAATTTATGGCAGTAAAAGTGGGAGATGAATGAATGGTTATAATAATCCAATTGGAATGTGCGTTGATGTAATCTGAAATACTCTCAAAAACATTGTAATTGCCACAACGATCAAAACTATTCCAATTATTCGTCTAAGGCCTGTATCACTAAATCTATTTGTATATTTTGCTCCAATATACCCACCTAACATTGCAGCAGAGCCCATTATTAGAAGGACAAGATAGTCAATGTTATGATTTATGATATGTCCTACCAAACCAGAAATTCCCATTACAGATGCGGCTGCCAAGTTTGTTCCTACTGCAACTCTGGGTTCCATTTTTAATATTGATATCATAGCAGGCATACGTATGCTTCCAAGAACTAATCCCACTAGACCCCCAAGAAAACCTACTCCAAATCCTATAAGTGACTCTAGTAAGACTAATCTATTCTTCCTGAAATTAAGAAATCTATTACTGTTCGTAATTTCATCTAATTCATTATTATTAGTATTATTATTACACCTTTTCTTTTTTATTCTTGATCCATTAATTAATGCAAATGATTCGTATGATACAATTAAACCTATTATCATAAGCAAAATAGATATAGGAACATAACTTGTAAAAAACGAGCCAATAAATGCTCCTGCAGCACCTGTTGTAGCCAAAAACACAAACGCACGAAATTCTATATTTTTCTGATGATAATGACGTATTGCAGCAGTTATTGCACCTAACGTGCTTACTCCAAGATTTGTTCCTGCAGTAAGACTGACTGAAGTTTCTACGCTCATCACCACAGGAAATCTCACTACTCCTAAGACCAATCCAACCATTCCGCCTACAAATCCTATTGCCAGACCAGATAGTGCAAGAGCAATAATGTATATTATCTCAATGATAAAATTTAATCTGATAAGTATAAAAGGTAAATGATATGATCATTTTAATATATGATGTTATTCCTGTTGTCTCGTTCTTTGTCAGAATGCAATAAAAGACTTTTCTTAGTTTGCTGATAATTTTAGCAGATAATATCTTGTTGTCGTTGCTGGTTGTTTATTCGTTACGATGTATAAAAGTCGCTCTATCTGAATATTTCTGTCCATTTCATTTGGTAAAGTATTTGGAACAGACTTACTGTAATTGTTTGTAGAATCTTGTCTGTTTCTAAATAGACAATGTATCTCATATAGAGATCATATCATGTTGTTAATTTATTTCGAATAATTATTTATTCCTATAATTTATAGAGAGATCTATCAAAGATCATTTCACAGCATAAGGTTGACTGGAAACCCCGATAGAGCATTTGTCTAAAATTGATGACACGTGTTCATCCCTGCAAATCGCTTTGGGGCCACACCATCAACCAACTTACTACTTAGAAGTATACATATTAGTTGTGCAATAATGTTTTGTAAAAAGTAGTCAGTGAGTGAGTCGGTCAGCCGGCATCAACTATCAATCATTAATTAGCATATAGTGTAGATTACATTTGAATCACATCATCTATGGATACTGAAGTAACTGGCACTTCTACAGAAATTGTAGAGCAATTATCTACGATAACATATGGAGATCATATTATGCTGATATACCCTAACCTATATTCATTTAGAGAGATTTATTCTCGATATTGCAAAACTGCACTGGAAAATAATGAAATAGTTTTGTTACTTACATACTATGAAACGATTGATAATGTTAGACAAACCCTGAAAGAGATTGGTATTGATACAGAAAAATATGAAAAAGAAAGGTCATTAATGATAGTTCAAGACATAACAAGAACATACTTTGGTTCTGCAAATGATTTTCTATTCTTTATTAAGATACTTGATAAGCACCAAAATAAGCGAGGTAAAAATGGTATTTCAGTATTTGCAGATATGGGTGTATTTTTCCATCATATGCAAAACGATAAAAAAGATTTAGTAAAAGAATTTGAAAGATCATTGGGATCAAAATTTGATACCAAACTGAAGAGATTCTGCAACTATCATAAAAAAGATTTTGACAGATTTGAAGAACATGAAAAGGGCGAATTATTAGAAGCACACTATATAAAAATAAATGTGCTTTCGCAGTAATGAATGGCCAACAAACCCTATTGCGATATAGAGGATAGTAAATGTAAATGTAAATGTAAAAATAACATATTTTATTCAAAGGCACTTCCATATTAGACCAAGAACAAATTCGATATAATGTCATATTACTGAGAATGCTTGTTGCTGATCATATATTAAGAGAGATTATGACTATAACTGTATACAATATGACAATCCAAACACCTAAAATAATAATTGTGGAGGATGATAGCGAGGTTAGTTCGCTTATTACCGCAGTCTGTAGATTAAATGGATATGATACCTACATGGCATTTAGTGCAGCTAAATGCTTGGATCAAATAGAGAAAATGCATAATCAAGTAGAGGTAGTTTATATCAATGGCACAATAGCAGCTGATAAAGGTGCGATGTTAATATCTAAAGTTAAACAGATTGACCTTAACATCAAGATATTAATAGTTGCAAATGATGATAGTGCAAGAAATATTATTCTAGAATATGGCGCAGATGATTTCTTAATAAAACCAGTTAGTGTAGAAACTATACTTAGCAAGATAAGTATGCTTTTGCTTATTAAAAATTCAAAATAGTGATAGAAGAACCCATTGAAGATGGATTTCAGATGAAAATGAAGGTTAATCTCAACTATTATTATTTTTTAATGATACATATTTATCTATAATCACATATAGATTTTGAATCGAAAATGGCTTTACTATAAATTCATTTATTTTGAGTGAGGATATAGCAAGTGATGATTGCATATCGCTAACTTCAAACGCCGTCATTAGAAAGATCTTGATGTCTGAACTAATTTCTCTGACTTTTGTTAAAAATTCAAATCCATTCATTCCAGGCATTCTTAGATCGGAAATAACTAAATCGCAATTGGGAGCATTTATTCTAAAGTGTTCTAATGCCAAAAAAGGATCTGTAAAAGAAAATACACGAAAGCCTCGTCTTTCTAAGCCTTGTTTTAAAAGTGTCACAAGATCATATTCATCATCGAGTATTAATATTGTAACAACTTTTTCAAATGAAGAGGCTTTCGCATATCTTTTCATTATTTTAGATAGAATAAAGTTGTATAAAAGGACTTTAAATTTGTCTTAATATTTGCAATTCCATATTGGTTGCTCTGGGTGGAGTTATACAGCCTGGCAGGGACCGTTTTATCCTCACAATCTGGAAAATTCCAGATGGTTGAGTTACTATTCTCAATTGTTTGATTATGTAGAAATTGATTCTTCTTTCTATAGGAGGCCTAATGCATTTATGGTAAAGAACTGGTGTAAAAAGACTCCTACCCATTTTAGGTTTACTGCTAAATTTCCAAAAGACATAACTCGATAAAAGGCCGAAGCATATAGAAAAGGTGCTTGAATCATTCTTTTCTTCTATTGTTAACCTTAAAGACAAAATTTTAGGTAGTACGATTTATTGCCAACCCTAACTAAATACAGATAAAAAGATATGAAAAATCTCATATCAAGAATACTAGTTGCAGTTGATGGTTCGATAGAATCAATGGCAGCAGCCACACAGGCAATTACAATGGCACGCATTTATAATGCTGAATTATTTACTTTAACAATAATAAATACACAGCCTTGGTTTCATTCTTCTACACTATATGGATGGGCAGATGATCAAACTATAGAAAAAGTGTATGCAAAAGATAGAAACGAATCTCAACTGTGGGCTGATCAAATAATAGACAATGCAAAAGTTAATGGAGTCAAAGTTAGTACAAAAATTCTTATGGTTCCAACAACCTCATCTTCTGTACCAGCATCTATAGTGAATTATGTGGAACAAAATAACATTGACATAATAGTAATGGGAACAAGAGGAAGGTCAGGGTTCAAGAAAATGCTACTTGGAAGCACTGCGGTTGGCGTATTAACTTACGCACCATGTCCAGTAATGATAGTCAAGTAATAAGATGATGATGGTACTGACTATGTAATATATCGATTATATCTATGAATATAGACATGCTGTTGTTGAATTACAGAAATGCTAAAGTTTACAAAAAAGAACCTGACTTATTTAGTAAGTGTCTCGGCATGAGTTATAATTTGTGTTGTGATTGGTATGTTACTCGTGGAATACGATCACCTGTATTAGCTAAGATTATCTGAAAAGATTCTCTTAGATCATTTTTAGAATGATCAAAGTGGCGTGATGATCCTTGAGGGGATTAAAAGTATGCCTGTAACCGAAATTACAACCGAGACTAATGTTGTCCAAATGAACAGAATTTGCCATCTACCTTACTCTTAGAAGCTCGATCAGTCACAACCTTTTCCTCGCCGACCATCTTGAAGAGCTTTGACTTCAACCACAATGCAACATATACTAGGCCAATCATTACTGGAACCTCTATCAGAGGTCCTACAGTTGTGGCGAAAGCCTCACTTGAACTCAAGCCAAACACTGCAACAGCTGTGGCTATCGCGAGCTCGAAATTGTTACTAGCCGCAGTGAAAGAGATAGTAACTGTTTCTTGATATGAAAATTTTAGCCTCCAGGAAAGCAGAAATGATAATACGAACATTACAACGAAATAAACAACAAGCGGAATTGCGACTCGCAGAAGGACCAGTGGAAGCTGAATGAAGTAATTGCCCTGAAGAGAGAACATTATAACAAGCGTGAACAGCAGACCAATCAGTGCAGTAGGCTTGAGCATCCTGAGAAACTTTTCTTCGTACCAATTTTGCTCTCTTTTTCTATTCTGTAATGCGAACCGGGTCGCGATTCCCATTGCAAATGGTATACCCAGAAATACCACTACGCTAAGCGCTACATCCCAAGGATTGATCTTTACTACAGTCGCAGATACCGAGGGATTGATCCAAGCTGGCAAGACTGTAATGAAGAAATAGGCATAGACTGAATAGAATGCAATTTGAAAGGCTGCGTTTAGAGCAACTATTATTGCAGCATACTCACTATTTCCTCCGGCAAGCATGTTCCAAACAAGAACCATGGCAATACATCTAGCAAGGCCGACTATGATAACTCCATCCCTGAAAAGCGGAAGATCTGGTAGGAATATCCAAGCCAATACGAACATCAAAAATGGTCCCACGGTCCAGTTCAAGACTAGGGATAGACTTATCATTTTCTTTTCAGTCACTACCCTGCCAATATTGTGGTAGTTGACTGCTGCTAACGGTGGATACATCATCCAAATCAAGCCAATTGCAATAGGTAGCGACACAGATATGAATTTGAATGAATTTATCAAGTGACCAATTTGTGGAACCGTGTAGCCTATTACAACTCCTGCTGCCATAGATACAAAAATCCAGACTGGAAGAAGCTTATCTAAGAGAGAAAGACTCCCCAACATGCCGCTTGTTGGATCGTCGGGCATACCATTGAACTGCTACACTATCATTTGAGTGTATTGATTTGCTAATGTGATATCTTTTCCATTTTTAAGTGTATTATGTATTGTTATCCACGCATTTAAACCAAGATATAACCTATAACTAATTTTTTGTCGTCGGTACTTACACTCCAGCTTTGATGTATTGACCTTAAGTAACTATTTCTCGTTTGTCTTGTCGCTACCTTCAAATTTGCTTTAATAACAAAACAAGTCTTTGAAGGTAGGAGGTAGGCATAGCATAGGATAATATCTAGAGGCGAAGTTGGTCCTACTGTGGCAGGAGTAGGTATAACCTCTGGTATTTTATCTTCAGACGTCTATACTGCTATAATTATCATGGTGCCATTGACGACTATTATTACACCACTATGGCTAAAGAGGGTATACAAAATTCTTCGGAAATCACACAATCATCATTGTCTACAAGAATAGAGTTGTAGCGAATTAAATCTGTAAGCTAAATGCAAACGTAACTCCAATTTCATCTTTATTATTTTCTCCCCATATTTTGCCTCCGTGAGCTTCAATAATACTTTTGGAGATATACAAGCCCAAACCCAATCCTGACTCAGATTTAGTTGCAAATTTAGTAAATAATTTGGGCTGGATTTCAGAATTTATTCCTGTTCCGTTATCCCTAATACTAACGTCAATACACATTTTATTTTCATTATTAGTATTATTATCGTTGTTGTCATTTGTTTGCACATCATCTTTTCCACACTTGACAACCTTTATAGATATGATAATTTTACCATTATTGTTTTTAGTTGCACTAATTGCATTATTTAGCAAATTAGTAACGACTTCGTATATTCTCACTTTATCCGCATTTATGAATAAAGGTGCGCCTGGCTTGTCAAAGACAATATTTGTGTTATTCGTTGTCTTTGGGTTAACATTTTGCGCGTGTATTATGTCACTGATAACATCCTCAATTTTTTCTACCAGATCAAATCGTTCTTTATTTAACCTTAGTGTATTACTTTCGATTCTTGCCACATCCAAAATATCCTTTGTCAATCTTTGAAGTCTTAATGCATTCCTATGTGCAGCTGCAATGTATCCTGGTTTTTCACTGTCAACTGTATCTTTATGGCCTTCGTCTTCTTCCATCAATGCCAATTCTGTATAGCCTAAAATTGCTTGTGCCGGTGTCCTTAACTCATGGGCTGCCAAATTGATAAATTCCCTTTCCATTTTTTCATTGGCCCTAAGTTTTTCGTATAATTTAAGCTGGCTCCAGAAGTTTTCAAAGATAGAAACATAAGAGGCTACGGTAGGTGTACTTGTCGAATAGGTGGATAGTCCTACTGCTTCAATAAATTCTTCTTTAGTATCATCAACTTTTTCCATTACTAATGAGATATTCCTATCGATGACCATTATCGTAGCAGTGGTTACGTTATACCTTGGTAACGACCGTATAAACCTTATTTGCAGAGGGTGACCATCATTTCCTTGATTTAGGGGAACGTAAGAAGAATAAGAAGAAGGAAAATCTGATGGATACATTTTTTCTGTTAGATCTGAATATGTTCGTAAACCATGACCAATATTATTATCTGCGCCGGTAGGCAGTTCATATTCATCTATTATTCTATTAACTGAATCATTGGTAGGAGTCAAAATCTTGATATTAATTCTTTTTCTTTTTTCTTTTGCTCTTCCTTCTTTGCTTTTGCTAGCATTATCCTTATTATCCTTATTATTATCTAAATCTGGACCTGCACCAGCGGCAGATATTTCTTTAAATAATTGTATTGCTCCAATTCTGTATTCACGCAGAAATGCATTAACAGTAGGACAAATTAATAATATTTCGAACTTTGCAGACTTTATTAAATCAATGAATAGGGCTTTAGTCTTTAATGGATTATCAATAATTTCTGTTGTACCCAAGTTAACATTCCTTTCAATTTCCCATATCTTTCTTTCTGCAGAAGTGGAAGCATTCCACATACTCACAAAAATATGTTGTTGGTGTTGAACTACTTCTTTATTGCAACTATAAATAATCATCATATCTGTTGATGTACCCATTTTATGATATACAGCTGGCGCAGCGTATTCCTTTTCGCTTACATAAAAATTTCCTCGAATGCCATCTAGATGACGTAATTCGCCTACCATAGATAATAATTCTTTACAATGGTAAAGATTATCTTTAGTAATTTCTGTGAGATACCTCAATTTAATTTCTTTTGACTTATTATCAATTAATATCTGCTTCAGTTGTCTAGATTCTACGGCTATATGAGGCTGAGTATTATTTATACAAATGTCTAACCTATGTCTTGCATTTGATGTTAATTCTAACTGAGCATTCATTACATTATCGGTGCCATATATTATATCAAATGCAGGCTTTTCTGTGTTCATTTGTAATATTCATCTATTCATAAACTGGTGAGTGATTTTGCTTGGATACTGCATCTTTTGATTTATTTCGAGAATGACCTTCGTTATGCTGGTGTATATCAAATCTCGCCTTTTTTACCAATTTTTGATGATTGTCTTCAGCAGAATTATTACGATATTGTGATTTATTGTAATATTTTTCCTCAAATAATTTTATATTATTACCTTCTGTAAATGTGTATTCACGATCAGCTGAATTATTCTTAATTATTTTAATTTCCTTATACTTTTTTGCCATTCCTTTTTATCATCTTGATTGTGGATACTTTTTTCTGCAATCCTAACCATCAACGCTAATTAATCAGCGATTAGAATGAAGCACAGCCGACATAACAACAACGAGATTGTTAGACCACCCCACTATATTACATTTAAAATTTAGGTAGTTAGTTAATAGCGTGTGCTATATTCGCAAACACTGAAAAAGCGTTCAAGGTACTGTTGCGAAGATGTTAGCCACTGCTTTTTTTCATGCAAGATAAACTATATAATAGTTTCACCTTCTTTTTCTATTTACACATACTAATTGTTGCTTCCAGATAGGTGAGATTATATCTATACAGCAATAACCAGATTGAACTGGTTATTAAATGAATATCTTATAGCAGTGGAGAAATCAATATACATATTTAGAATAAATGAAGTTCCTATGGCATCTCCATTATTCTTGTCAGTCATCATGAATATATGGATTATTCTATAAATGGATGTATTGTCCTTAGCTATATGTGTACTTCATTCTTTTATTTGACGAAATAAGGCTACATTAGACATATGTTCATAGTCTTTATAGACTTCAAATTTATACTTAAGCTAGGGAAATAGTATTTGGAGTAAAAGGAGGAATTATTATAAAAACTAAGATACACCTAAAGTATAATCGATAATAATTTTGTATATGTCTCTAAATGATAAGTACAGCTAATAAATATAATTATCATAACACTATCTTAACAACTGGTAGACATACTCACAATATTACTAATCGTTATCGCTGTAGGATTCTTAGGCTCCTTGAGTGGTTTAGGTGGTTGGTTGTCTACAGCATAAATGCCTAGTTCGATAATAAATATATGACACCTACCTAACTATAAGATGCAAAACTATGGACGATAATTGGCATGGTAGAAAGTCTTTTTCTTCACGTTGTCATTTCCCTTGCTATACTGTTATTTACTGCTAAAGTCTTTGCTGAAATCTTTCATCGTTTAAAATTACCTGTTGTATTAGGTGAGTTACTGGCTGGTATAGTTGTTGGTCCATTTGCTTTAGGGACTTTTGTATCATTTGATGGAAGGCCTATCGTAGTTCTGGATGAAACTATTAGACAAATTGGTGAGTTATCAGCAATTGTAATTCTGTTTATTGCTGGTTTAGAAATTACTCCTAGGGAGTTTCTGAGAGGTGGGGCTGCTGCATTTACTGTTGGCTCTATAGGCGTAATCATACCATTCTTTGTTGGTTATTATGTCTTTTCAGCATTTGGAATACATGCTCTAGAGTCAATGCTTATTGCTACTGCTCTGACTGCGACTAGTATTGCTATTTCAGTACAAGTACTAACAGAAATAGGAAAAATGCAGTCTAGGGAGGCTAGATTGGTACTAGGTGCAGCGATTGTGGATGACATTCTGGCTATTGCAGTTCTTTCTGTAGTGACCACGATGGTTCAAACCGGTAATACAACACCAGAGATTAGCAGCATTGTGTTTCTTGTTCTAAAGATCTTGGGATTATTTGGTGCCTTGTTAGCGGGTGCTGTCTTGATAGTACCTAGAATACTACACGTGGAAAATCTATGGAAGTCAAAGGGTAGTGTAGAAGGTATA
>DATBGR010000477.1:0-7487 GCA_036557905.1 Nitrososphaeraceae archaeon
GGTTTTAACTTAGACCATGACCATACCGTGAGCGAGAAGCTACGTTTTGTTCAAATGACACCTATAGGTTCTGCATGTTCAATTTGTTTCGGGATTGGTATCGCCGACAATATGAAACCCGGTTCTATTAAAGGTCTACAGATGGTAGTCAAGGATGCTCAGGCTGCTCATGATGAGCTTAAAAAACGTGGAGTTGTTGTTAGTGATGTCGATACACAAGCTTGGGGTAAGTTTGTTCATTTTGGCGATCCAGATGGTAACACTTGGACCCTTCAGGAATTACCTCCGCGTAGCCAATTTAAAGTCTAGGAACAGGAGTATGTATTATCTTTAAAGCTACTTACACTTTCATCCGCCGATCATCTTGATTGCTAAAGTATCCGAATGTGAAAAGTTTCAAAAGCAAGCATAATGATTTATCTTGGTTCAAATTTCTGCCCAGGGGTAACTGGATAGTGGTTTAAAAACTTTTATAATTAAAATCCCTCGCAAGATATTATTTGCAGATTTTACCTCAAAATAGTCATTTCTAATTGTAGTATCTTTAACGGACAGATGTTATGAGATCAGTAATCCACTAGGGGCGGGAACATTTGCAACAAAAACAACGCAACTATTAGCTTACACGAATAAATACGCAGCACAAGACACTGAAGGTAGTGGCGGTGACTCAATTATTAATCTAATAAATGACGATCGTCCTATGATTCTGACTGTACCAGTTAATAGAGAGTTATGTAGAAATAATCAATCTGCAAGCGATATGCAATATTGCATTATGAACTCTATAGAGTTCCAACATATAACGGATTATCGTTAGGAGCAGCTCATACTACCTGACTCCGGGCAGTTACCGTCATAGCACATAGAACTAACGTGAATATTCCATCCAGAATTGATTGCATTGACGGTATGGGTGTTGTCACCAGATGTCGATCTGATTACATAATTTGATTCAGTGATCATTGAAATGGTGTCACTTGTTTGAGCTATCCATCTGCCCAGCTCTTCACGGTTAACTAACCGTTTAGGCATCTTTAGCAATTGGCGCGCGCATCTTGATATACGTCACACATAATTTTATCACCATCCTTGCTCTAAAGACATTTCAAATTACTAATTATATTACGAATGACCTAAATAAATGGACAAGAATGATTCAGGCTCGTCGGTGTGTGAATCAAATTTGACATGATATTGAGGCCCAAAATATAATGGCAAAGGTTTTCATGGCGGAATAAACTGACTTTGCATCGACTTTTGACAAGAATATTCTGAAACATATCTAGGCAGATAACCAGCCACAAATGTATGCGATAATGGAGCGTGTCTTGAAACAATACTTTTAGGACTTGCGGTTGTAGTAATGAGTGAATGAATGAGTAATTACATGAATTCGATAAATTCAATATATCTAAAGGTGTAACAGTGTAGGATATTGAGATTGAAGAAATTTACTGTATATATCAGTAGAAGGATATTAGCTCCTGCAATACCAATGATTTCAAAAGAATGTAATGTTGTTGTGAATGAAAAAGGAAGACCCTCAACTAGGAAAGAGATTTTGAAGGGAGTACGTGGAAAGGATGCAATTCTGTGTACACTACTAGACAATATTGACGCCAAAGTTATTGGTACTGCTGGAACTAATCTTAAGGTAATCAGTTCCTATAGTACAGGAGTGGATCACATAGATGTAGAGGAAGCAACAAAAAGGGGAATTAGTGTAACTTCTACAGGAGACATACTTACGGAAACAACAGCTGACCTAACTTTTGCGTTAATACTTGCGATAGCAAGACAAATTACGTATGGACATGAGGCAATCATTCATAAACGTTGGAAATATGGATGGGATCCATGTCTCATGTTAGGTTCAGATGTTCACGGAAAGGTCATAGGAATTCTAGGATTAGGAAAAATTGGCTCAGCTGTTGCACGTAGAGCTAAAGGGTTTGATATGGATATAATTTATCATAATAGTCATGGTAGAAATATTCAGACAGAAGAGCAAGTAGGAGCCAGATATGTTTCATTAGAGGAACTTGTGCAGAGAAGCGATTTTCTATCTCTACACTGTCCTTTGAACAATGAAAATCATCATATAATAAATAGGTCAATCTTCAAACTAATGAAAAGGGGTGCATACTTAATTAATACAGCTAGAGGAGCTCTTATCAATGAGCATCATTTAATTGAAGCGCTAAGGAAAAAATGGATAGCTGGTGCAGGCTTAGATGTGTTTGAGAAAGAGCCTCCTTCTTCCAATAACAAATTATTGAATATGAAAAATGTGGTATTGTTACCCCATATAGGTAGTGCTACGTTTTCTACAAGAACAAAAATGTCTGAGATAGCAGCAAAAAATATACTAAATGTCTTGAATGGCAGGACACCTATTTACCTTACTAATCCTCAAATACATCGAAGATAATGCACTGCAGCACATGCTAACCATAAAAATACATGAAATTAGGATCAGACTTTAAACCACTACTTTTCTAGATATACGGGTACATTGCTTGACGGTCTTTTTAGAAGATGTAAACAATATCGAAAGAAAGAATTGAGGTTTTGTTTAGTAAAGAAGCTATAAGGGAGACACATTTACTTGTACTTAGCAACATAAGGACGAAATGGGATTATTTGCAGAGATTAACGCATTATCGTCGTTGCCTTATAAGGATGTCTTGCAATAAGCGCACACATCATATGTTATGTATTACAAATATCGCACAGTAATACGAGCAAATGAGCATACAGCAGATCGGTCTAGCACTCCTTGAACTATAGAGAAGATATGCAGGAATGCCCATTATTATTTTATTTGTATTTCCTCTTCATATTGAAGCTCGTCTAGGATCTGATCTCTATAATGACTTAGATTAGCACTAAATGCAGCTAATATTTCTAATGCGGTACGTTCACACACAAACCATAATAGGTAGTCGTCAATCCTAATTCTTTTATGTGTACTGATACTTTGCCAGTCATGTAATCTTCTTAGAGAATCAGTCTTGAAGAACCGTTCCAAGTTGAGTTTTTCTATTATTCTTATTATAGTTTTAGGACTAGGAATATCTTTTTTTAGAAAAATGATTTTGTTATTGCTGTATTTGCTACTTTTATTTGTATTGAATATCTCGCCAGTTATGAAAACTTCTAATGCCAAAATGAGAAGTGGAAAACCAACTAGTCTTCCTATGTTTCCATGCAAAAGCGATCTCTTTATCGTAGCTAACAGTTGACGATAGTCAGTGTCTGTATCCGATTTGTGGGATTGACTGAATGTTTCTTCCTTATTATTAGGATCGATCTCATTACATACACGTACAAATAGATCATAATATTGTTTGATTACATTATGAATACTTGCCAGATATCCGTTAAAATCCTGATAAGCGTTAACTAAGTGGTTAAAATCTATTTTCCTTTTATGAGTAGCAGTAGAAGTATTCATATAATTAGCATAAAATGTTTTCAATTCTCTTGACAATTCTATTATACCTTGAGCAAGCGATCGTAAAGCAGAAAAGCTCATAGTCCAATGGGCATAATAAAACAATATAGGGTCATGTGAGTGAGCATTTTCTAAGTATAATGCTGCTTTGAATATGGAAGGTGGTTTTAAAAACTGATTGAATGGAATTGCTTGACCTTGGCTACTTGAAAGGTTCTTTACATTTCTTAAATCCTCTTCAATTATATTATTTATCTCATTTTTTGCCTCTTCAAGTTCTTCAATGATTTGAGTATGGCTCAATTCATCTGGCAATACGTTTTCGAATTTGGTGTACCTTGGTGTTATGTTTTGGATCCTTGAATCCATTAGGCTGGATCTATGATAGTAGAATATACATTTTGCTTCTTGCTCTTTACATTGTCAACTGGCTAGAAATCGTTTATTCAATTCGTAATCTATACTCTCTAGTATTAATTTATACAATTGATTTAATGGTATCTAGATTTTCGCTTGTATCTTTAAGATTGTAGATCATAAAGCTCTTATGTAGTCATAGTGATGTATTCTATTGATTATTGTGTTTTTGTAGTTGTTGATATCTATATTGAACTGATGGTAGTCAATTGTTGGCCATAAACAGTTACTATAAATTATTCATAACCCGGCTGTATTTGGCATAGTATAGAACCGACTGTAAGAACTCTCTGATAATCCAAGTTTTAAATAGGAACAAATTAAAAATTATCTATTTTAAGTTGTGTCCTTCCATCAAACCATTTACATATCCTGTCTCAAGCATTAATAATGCATACAGAATATTCGCTATGTGTGTATAAATTATTGATTCTACTATAGGGTCATTTGCTATATTTGTTCTAGTCGTATATATTATCTCAGTAGCATTGCTCTGCAATACTTTTAATCTAAAAATCTCATTGATATGTATTTGAGAATCGTAAGTTGTTGTGGTAAATTGCAGTTCACTGTTTGCTTTATTAGCAGCTGTTAATCTCCTTGTAACTCCAGTAAAGAATTCAGGAAAAAGTTGCTCTAGACGCGTATCCTTAAGACCACGATAGATGACATCAGCTGGTACACGTAAAGAAAGACACTTACTTATTGATGACACATTATCCCATACACTGTTTCCGTCGTATAAGCAGCTGTATCCAATTGTTTTTATAGTTATCTTGTTGCATGTCTAAGTCTCGCATTTTCAGTCAATTCTGTATATTTCCGAGGAAAAACTAGAACTGGTTATCTAATCTGGAACTGACACAGATTCCAGTAGATCGAGGCAATGTTGGCATCCTTCCTTATCGCCATGTTTTTGAACAAGAGATAGAAGATTAAGCAAGTCATTCATTACCTCCATTCTGGTCATTAACTTTAATGGTGGTATGATTTTCTCATTTTCTTTATCAGTCATTATGTATTACCCGCTTGAAAGATCTGATCAGGTTAACTGCACTTAGCCTCTACATATCTGCTGGAGGTCGCAATGTGTTACGCCTGCTCACTTTAACAAAAGTCTAACACTTAACGAATTCTCAACATTGATAAAGTCATATAAAATGTTCTAATATTCTACTAAATTGTTTTATAACAACAAAACTCATCCTCAGCCGAATTAGTTCTAACAGTGTAAAATAATGCATTGTTTAGGGATGAACCTCATGATGAGTCGTTGTTACGGGGCAAGTAGGATTATCTTGCTCGTCTATAGTCCAAATGTTGCTATAACGCACTATAATCTTATAGACCATAATTACAGATCAAGAGTTTGTAATTTATATTCATAATCTTGGAATATCACTATCTATTATACATCTGGTAGGTATGAATAGAATTCATATTATTTCAGGAACAGTAATAGCGACAATATCTCTATTGCTTGTTACGACCTCAATATCAGATCAGCAGTCCGCATTCGCACGTAAAGGCTACTATTATTACGGTCATCATCATGATAATCATCATGGTGGTAGTGCAGCAGCCGCAGCAGCTGGCGATAGCGCAGCTTCAGCAGCAGCCGCTGGTGGTAGTGCAGCAGCCGCAGCAGCTGGGTCAGATGATTAAGTGATACTTAGCACAAAGAATGGGATTAGGGTTGGTAGGAAACAGACATGCATGCAGAAAATCTTCATTATTAAGTATGAATATTAGTTTCATTTCTTCGTCAAAGGATCTAACCTTTCTGTTTTATGTCTAATATGGAATAATGAATAAAGTAGCAACAACCGTTAGAGGATAGATTTGATATTCCACTACAAAAGGTAGGGGGGAAAGTGATGACTTGGATGATGTTGCTCACGTCAATGACATTAGAAGTATAATAACATATTCAATAGAACCTCATTACGAATTAGGCAGCAGATACTACTGACCAGCAGATACGACAAAGCACGTAAATAGCTTGTGACGAGTTGCTGAATCAAGGGGCGTTTGCTGTATGAGTGAACCTATATCTGCTAGCGCATCACTTCTCTGGGCCGATGTGAATTGATCCCATGCCTTACACAGTTCCTCTAGTGTAGTTATTCCAGCCGGCCAAACGATGGATTCAAGAATGTTGGGATCTCCTGCAAGAGTTTGGTTTATCGCTTGCTGCTGAGTAGCGTTTAGCGTATCAAAGCACTGTGTGCATGTTTCTGGCCGTGGTCCTGTAATTGGTGGTTGTGTTGTCGATGATCTTTGCACTTCGATTGTTGGGTTTGCATTTTGGATAGTTGTCGGAGATGATGCTTGTCCCGATTGTCCTTGCTGTGATACTGTGCCGCCGCAATTACCGTTACTAACCATGTTACCGTTAGTATTAGAATCAGATACTGGGTTTAGACACGAATTGCTAACCGACGCTGCTTGACTAACTTCGCCGTCAGTATACCTCCCGTGTCCGTTTCATGCAAATGCGTTTTCTATTATCGTGATAGGTATCGTAGCTAAATCAGTAAGAAAAATTAGTGAGACTAGTGTTAAACTAGTTCTATTCATACTACAACATGGTTTTCAACTATGGATTATATGGGATAGGAGGAATACGAACCCCAGTAAAATCATAGTTATCTTCTTCAAAAAATGAATAGTGCAGTGCAATGTTAAATAGCTCTCTACAATAATGCTATTGATTTTAGATTACTAGAGCTAAATTGCAAGATCGCATGTATAGAATTGGATCTAGTTGCAATCTAACACCCGGAATACCCGGGTTATTTTCTAACATAAGGAAGAATGTAGGTACGTAATCATATAGATTACAATAGATAACAAGAAAGCTATAATAGAATTCAATACTATCCCGGGTATCTCGGGCACAATTGGTCGATTGGCAGCAGCGCGCTAGGCTAAAGCGGTGCTTCCTTGCCGTCTTCTCTTAAGTTTGATCTAAGTGCTAGCCCTGATCCTTTGCATCTTTTAAAAAATGATAAATAATTCATGTTACTGTATAGTGAGATAGGCAATAGGCAAAAAATGAGTCCGTCTCGCGATGACGCTCACAAGCAATGTAACTACCTACTTGCTACCTAGGATACAGCGTTGTCCCAGATAGCAGTGACTTGTCAAAAAATAATGTCAAGAAATTTCGAGGTGCTCAAAGTCAGGTAGATATGACGCTTACATTTTAGCTCGGGCGATAAAAGGTTCCATTTGGCTTTCGAGCTTACAGAGTATTGAATACAGTAACAAAACCAAACTAAAAAGTAAAAAAGGGTTAAAGGTGATTACTTACAGTCATTGGGGCCACCCGAGGGATTATGTACTTGTCCTTTTTTCCATCCAACTTCATAGCCTCGATCATATTGACTAACTGGCGGCTTTGCGGCGGCATAAATGCCACAAACATCCCATTCATACCAGCCATCCCTACATCCTGTATACCATGAGTGAGACTTTCCTTTGTCGTCTTCACATTTGCTAATAGCAAGTGCAGGCTGACTAGATATCAATGTTGGAGCCATGAGTATTGTTGAGACTGCGAATGCTATAATTGCCATTTGCATTCCAAAATGCATACATGTGTGAA
>DATBGR010000478.1:0-7940 GCA_036557905.1 Nitrososphaeraceae archaeon
CAATCCACTATCGTGGTAAAGAAAACAGCCGAAAGACATAGAGACGCAAATATGACAACACGTGTCCTTGTTAGAGATATCATGAATAGTCCAGTAGTTTCGGCTTCTGCTGAGACAACTATAAGGGATCTTGCGATAAAAATGAAAGATGAACGAGTTGGGAGTATAGTGATTATTAACGATATTGGTAATCCAGACGGTGTTGTCACCGACTGGGATATCGTTTCAAACGCCGTAATTCAAGATGTCAAGCCAAGTATGATAAAAGCCAAGAATGTGATGCAGAAGCTATACACTATTGAGGGTGAAGAAGGTGTAACAGAGGCGGCAAGAATTCTTCGCCAGAATAGAATAAAAAGACTTGGCGTGGTTTATAAAGGTAGATTAGTAGGAATCATATCGGCATCTGACGTCATTGCTGTGACACCAGATCTGGTGGATGTAATTTCAGAGAAAGCGGCCATTATCAGGGGAGAAATCGGACGATCTGCAAATGATATATCTGGATATTGTGATGAATGTGGTGAATGGTCCGACCTCCTACAATATCAGGAAGGTACTTTTACATGTGAAGAGTGTAGAACAGAATCCACTAGCTAAAATCCCTCCAGCCTTTTTTGCCGATGCTATGCTAGGCAGTATTGCGCGTAAATTGCGAATATTTGGGTTTGATACTATTTATATAAGGGATATAAGAGATGAGGAAGTTTTAGGTATTGCTTCCAAACTCGATAGAGTGATCCTTACTTGTGATAAAGAATTGTTCAAAAGGGTTGTGAAGGTCGGGGGATACGGCATCCTACTAAGTGGGATCGACGACGTTGATAATCTTGCTTATATATTTGGAAAATACACAATCAAACCAATCGATCTAGACACAATTACTTCCCGTTGCGCCTTATGTAACGGGCAATTGAAGAACACAAAAATCGAAGATTTGGAGAGTGTTTGCATACCCCCAAAGGTAAGACTACTACATAGAGAAATTTTTCGATGCGTCTCATGCAATAAAAATTACTGGAAAGGTAATCATTTTAAGCAGTTGAGAAACATGGCAAAGCTTGTAGGGATGAGATTAGATTCCTCATCACGAAAGGGGTACATCCAAGCCTCCAAAAAAGGTTAGCAAGTATATCAGATCGATGTTAGAAATTGTATTAACAATTAATTAATTGTTTGATATTCAAAGTTCTGATTATACTCAGACCACGGCAAGGTTTTTAGTAATTATTAAGATTATTGTACCAAAAGATTAAAATCACGTATTTTTGAGAAATGCAATAGATGAGTTCAAATTCAGCTCTTGAACGTACAGTAAATAAGGTTTTATCTGAGAAAGAGTCAGATTTGATTGCGCAGGTTGACTCGGCTTATCATGAATCAATGAATAATCTAGAATCTTCAAAGGAATCGGTTGAATCAGAATATGAGAGAATTATCGATTCTGCTAGAAAGCAAGCAGAAAATTTAAAAAGGCAGATAGTTGGTTCGACAAGATTGAATGCTAGAAATAAGCAGTTATTGTTGGTAGAAGGAGCAGTAAACGAAGTTTTTGAAAAGGCAAAATTAGCAATGCGTTCTGTTGAAAGGGACGAAAATTACAAGCAATTAATGAATAGACTTGTCGATGAAGGTCTGTCGGCTATAGGGAACGACAACATGATCATCGAATGCAATAAAACTGATATTGAATTGGTCAAAAAATTGACTGCGTTCACAGACAGGCAGAAGAAAATTAAACTTGCACTAAGCGAAAAACCAATAGACGTGATTGGGGGTGTACGTGTTCGTTCAGCTGATCTTACATTGACCTACGATGGAACTCTGGATTCTAGAATTGAAAGACTCAAACCTTTAATAAGGAAAAGCATCGTCCAGATGCTAAGAGGAGAGAGCTAAGTTATGGTAGCCAGAGGCAGAATCGTTTGGGTTAGTGGTCCGGCTGTTAAGGCCGATGGTATGTCTTCGACTAAGATGTATGAAACTGTTGAAGTAGGAGAGTCAAAACTAATCGGAGAAGTAATAAGGTTAACCGGAGATGTCGGTTTTGTTCAAGTTTATGAATCAACATCCGGACTAAAACCTGGTGAGCCAGTCGTTGGTACTGGTCAACCTTTGTCTGTTCTATTGGGACCAGGAATTATTGGTCGAATTTATGACGGAATTCAGCGACCATTAGTCGAAATGGCGCAAAAATCTGGTGATTTTATCGGAAGAGGGATAGCTACGACCCCCGTTGATATGAAGAAAAAATACAAATTCACTCCCACTGCCAAGAAAGGGGAGGCGATACAAGCAGGATCAATTCTTGGAACTGTGCAGGAAACGCCGTTACTTACTCATAGTATTCTGGTTCCTCCAAATTATCGAGGAGGCACGATAAAAGATATTGCGAACGAAGGAGATTATGATATAAATCAAATTATAGCGAATACCGAGCAGAATGGGTACAAGACAGAGTTGAGGATGTATCATAAATGGCCTGTTAGAAGACCTAGACCTTATGCAGAGAGATATGATCCGTCAGTACCACTTATCACAGGGCAGCGTATAATTGATACCTATTTTCCCATCGCAAAGGGAGGGACTGGGGCTATTCCTGGAGGATTTGGCACTGGGAAGACTGTTACATTACATCAAATTGCAAAGTGGGCGGATTCTAAAGTTGTAGTTTACATTGGTTGTGGGGAACGGGGCAATGAGATGACAGAAGTGCTCGTAGAATTTCCACATTTAATTGATCCAAGATCAGGAAGGCCGCTAATGGAAAGAACTGTGCTTGTTGCAAACACGAGTAACATGCCAGTAGCAGCAAGGGAAGCTTCGATATATACGGGTGTTACGATTGCAGAGTACTATCGGGACATGGGATTTGATGTCGTCCTTGTTGCTGACTCGACAAGTCGATGGGCAGAAGCGTTAAGGGAAATGTCTGGCCGGCTTGAGGAAATGCCAGCTGAAGAAGGATATCCATCATATCTTGCCTCAAGATTAGCAGAATTTTACGAAAGAGCTGGTCGGGTAAGGGCATTGGGCTCTCCAGATAGAGCAGGATCAGTCACGCTAGTAGGCGCGGTTTCTCCATCGGGAGCGGACTTTACTGAACCCGTGACCACTCACACGATTAGATTTATCAAGACCTTCTGGGCTTTGGATACAAGATTAGCTTACTCCAGACACTATCCATCTATTAATTGGATGCAGTCATACTCCGGCTATTTAGAAGATGTATCCAAATGGTGGAAGCAAAATGTTAGTGCGGATTGGTATGAACTTAGGGCAGAATCATATGAAATCCTGCAAAGGGAGGATACGTTAAAAGAGATAGTTCGGCTCCTCGGACCAGAGGCTCTGCCTGACGAGGAAAAATTGGTACTAGAACTCGCAAGAATGATAAAAATTGGTATATTACAACAAAACTCATTTGATAATGTTGACACTTATTGCAGCCCTGAAAAACAATTGAAATTGGTAAGATTAATGATTAAATTCTACAAAGAAGCTCAGAAGGCTCTCAGAGAAGGAACTCCTTTATCAGATATACGAGCGACCCCAATCATTACTACGTTACTAAAGGCCAAGTTTGAAATACCGGACGATCAGGTTTCAAAGCTTGATGATATAGATAAAAGACTCACAGAGGAATTCCACAAAAGTATCTCACAAGAGGAGGCAAAGATAGTTGTCTGAAACCGTAGGAATAGAGTATACTAAGGTGGCCGAGATAAAAGGCCCACTTATGATAATTGATGGTATCACGAAAGCATCATTTGATGAACTCGTAGAAATCGAATCCACCGATGGAGAGCGTAGATTGGGCAAAGTTTTGGAAGTTGGCAACGGCAAAGCTGTAGTTCAAGTATTTGAGGGCACCACTGGCCTTGCCATTTCCGGTACCAAGGCGAAATTTCTGGGAAAGACAATGACGATGCCAGTTTCTCAGGAATTGCTTGGAAGGGTTTTTGATGGTCTGGGTAGACCCAATGATTCATTGCCAGATCCCGTAGCAGATCGATTCATTGATGTCAATGGGGAGCCTATGAATCCGGAAAGAAGAGAATACCCTACATCATTTATTCAAACAGGGGTGTCTGTCATAGATGGAATGCTCACACTAGTCAGGGGTCAAAAATTGCCAATTTTCTCAGGCTCAGGAATGCCTCACAATATTTTGGCCGCTCAGATAGCGCGACAAGCTACAGTTGTAGGAACTAAGGAAGATTTTGCTGTGGTATTTGCGGCTATAGGAGTCCAGTATTCCGAAGCACAATACTTCAAGCGGAGCTTGGAAGAATCAGGGGCATTGCGTCGAAGTGTTTTATTTCTTAATTTAGCGGATGATCCCGCGATCGAAAGAATCATCACGCCTAGGGTTGCTCTGACTGTGGCAGAATATCTTGCATTTGATCTGGGTATGCATGTTCTTGCTATCTTGACTGACATGACTAACTATGCCGAAGCCTTAAGAGAGATTAGCGCTGCTAGGGAAGAAGTACCAGGTAGGAAAGGGTATCCAGGCTATCTGTATACGGATTTAGCCAATAATTATGAACGAGCAGGAAGGATAAAAGGCAAGAATGGCAGTGTAACACAAGTACCGATCTTATCTATGCCGGCAGACGACATTACTCATCCGATACCCGATTTAACTGGTTATATTACCGAGGGTCAAATCGTTCTTGGAAGAGATCTCTTTAGAAAAGGGATCTATCCTTCTGTTAACGTGCTGATGTCATTGTCAAGATTAATGAAGGATGGAGTAGGCGAAGGCAAGACAAGAGCAGATCATATGGAAGTAGGAAATCAGTTGTACGATGCCTACTCTCGAGCGCAAGAGGTGAGAGCACTAGCTGAAATTGTAGGAAAAGCTGGATTGACTGGGGTTGATCTCAAATACCTCGAGGCTGGCGATTTGTTTGAAAAACACTTTTTAAAGCAAAACCAAGATGAAAATCGGACGTTAGAAGAGACTCTGGGTAGAGCTTGGGAAGTACTCTCATCTTTGCCTGAAGGTGAATTGACTAAAATAAAAGAAAAGAATGTGCGGCAATACTACAAAGGGAAGCAATAATACCAGATGTCCTTCGGAGGTAAGGTTATAGCAACAAAGATCGAACTGATCAAAATTCGAAGATCTTTGCACGTAGGAAAGATGGTCCACAAGATTTTAGACGACAAGAGAGAAGTCCTCCTAAAGAAGATAGATGAAATGATAGAAGAAGCAAATAAGGCAAGAAGCGATATTTGGAGTCCACTAGGCCAAATTTACACTTCTGTTTATGATTCGTACATGTCACTTGGCACAACGACGTTGGAATCGATCGCTGACTCAACACCAAGCGTTATGGAAGTAGATGTTAATGTGAGGAGGATCGTCGACGTAAAGATCCCTACTCTTCAGGTAAAAACCAAGGAGGGGGGCCAGGAGCTTTCTTATGGTTTCATAGAAACGAATTCTTCAGTAGACAAAGCTGCGAAGCTGATTAAAAATATACTTCCGAAAATTTGCAAAGCTGCAGAATATGAAAACGCGATCTTCAGTCTAGCTAAGGAGTTAGAACGAACTCAGAAGCTTATCAACGCTCTGGAATATGTAATTATACCTCAATATGAGCACGCAATTTCATTCATTCGATCTACATTAGAAGAACGCGAAAGGGAAGAATTTGTACGATTAAAAAAAGTCAAAGTACTTTTAGATAGAAAGAAATCAAGTTAGTAGTACAAGCATAGAAACTACATCAATAGATCTATTTTTGTAGACTTTAATGTTAAGAGTCAATTTGTTTATAAATTTTCTTAATCCGTTTAGTTATAATTAAATAGGGCATAAGATCTCGAAACCGTATGTATATTGGAACGAACGGGCGTATGCTCTTCCCAGTTTTGGTAGTTACAATTAGTCTTACGATTGCATTTTTAGTGGTACCTGGGTTTCAGCTAGCCCACGCACAAAAGGCATCAACTGCAAATGAATCCTCGAAACTAATTGGAGCTGGGTTAGCATTCGGTTTGGCAGGAGCTGGGGCTGGAATAGGTTTGGGATTTGTCGGTGCTGCGGGTCTGGCCGCGATTAGTGATAATCCGAAAATGCAGTCTAGGGTTTTCATCTTTGTAGGCATGGTAGAATCTATAGCGATTTACGGCATAGTAATGATGTTCATCATATTAGGTCAATAAAATTCATTTGTAGTTTATTTATTTTTTAAAACCAAACTGAGAAGCTCATCCTGTATGAATTCCAAGTACGTCTCGTGACGGATATTCATAATTGCTCATATGTGACTTTCAGTTCAAACTGAAAGAGCAAAGAATTTAAAGAGACTCCGTTTACAACCAAGTGTAAAAAATGGGCCTGGCTAAACTGATGAAAGCTACTGTAATCTTGCCTAGAGTAGAAACTCAGGAGGTAGTGAGCAAGTTAGCAGAGCTGGAATGGTTTCATTCTCTGCCAAGCAGTTCCGAACACTCTAATCCTTTTTTAGATGACTTGTTGCTAAAGGCTCAGAAGGAGTTTCAAGATATAGACGAAGTAACAAGAGCATTAAACATTCCGTTAGAAACGGGAGTCATGGATACTATGTTTAAGGGGGCTCCAAGGGGTAAAACCGATTATGTCATAAAAGATATTCAAAATTTCGTAGCCGATTTAGAGGATAGAGAAAGGATCGTTCTCGATGAACCAAAGAAGGTATTGGCTGAATATAACAATATAACAAAGCAGTTGGATGAACATAAGGCTATAGAAAGCACATTAAAAGTCGCAGCTAATTTGAACCTTAATTTATCCTTATTCAGAAACTTGAAGTACTTTTGTGCTGAGATATTTATCATAGATTCTAAGGACCTGGTTGAGATAGAAAAGAGCTTGAGTGATCTTGAAGTTTTCACTAGCAAGTTGTCAGATTATAAATCTTCCATCGTGGTTTTAGGGGCGTCTGAGGATTTTGAAAGAATTGTAAAGGTGCTCAGAGGATTTGGTGTACATCCTGTCCAAATCCCAGCCAGTGCCACACAGAATCCAAGTATTGCTTATGCAGAAGCTCGTGATAAAGTCAAGGAACTAGAGGTCAAGTCTACTGAAATCGGAAAGGGGATCGAAAAGGTTAGAAAATCGAATCTGACTCAGATACTCTCGTTACATGAGACTGCGAAAGTTGCCAAGGATGTTTTGGAAATAACTAGAAAACCTGGAGGTACAAAGAATTTTGCTTTAATCAGTGGTTATATTCCGGAGAAAATGCAGGGTAAATTTAACAATCTTACAAAAAATTATATTTCTGTAGTTGAAGATGCACATGCACACAGCGTTGATCAAGGAGATCAACAATTAGTATTACCTACTCTTATGACAAATAAAAAATACATACGTACGTTCGAAGTTATCACCGAAACTCAGGGAACACCTAGAACTGATGAGGTAGACCCGACACCTATCATTGCTTTTGTTTGGCCTCTTTTCTTCGGATTAATGTTTGCAGACTTGGGCCACGGACTTTTGCTCTTTGGACTGGGAATGTTGCTAAGGCAGAGAGGCAATGGATCGATTATGACTTGGGGGACCCTCATAGCTGCCAGTGGCGCGGCCGCTGCAATTGCTGGCTTGGGGACAGGTGAATTTTTTGGTTTTCACCTATTTGGTATAGCTTCTGTTACCCACATAACCTCACAAATTCCATTCGTAGGCGTCTTAAATATTTCAGAACTCACGTTTGTACAAGTAGTCAAGATTCTGAAAGTTTCTGTAGCTATAGGGATTGTGCATTTGTTATTGGCATTCTTTCTTAGACTTCACAAAGATATCAAGGACGGTAATAAGCTCTTTGTTTGGAGTCATGATATTCCTACTATTATTCAGTTCCTGGCCATAGTCTCACTAGTACTAGCTGCAATAGGTTCCGGATACGATATCATCGGAATGTTCGGAGTCACTGGACACA